>JAHFTI010000381.1:3475-4808 GCA_023265535.1 Opitutaceae bacterium | reverse complement strand
ATACAGGCCTCGCCCTTGCCCAGCCCCGAGAAGGCCTGGTCGAGTCGCCCCGCGAGGTTCGGGCTGCTGGCACGCACGCCAAGGTCATCCACCCCCACGAGGCGCAGCCCGGGGGCGAGCTGGGTGGAGTCGTCGCGCAGCACCCCGATGCCCGCCTGACGCAGCAGGGCGGCAGCCTCGTCGGCCTGCGCATAGACATCATGGTTGCCCAAGACGGACCAGACTCCCAGCGGGGCGCGCAGGGTGGCGATGTCGGGGATCATGGGGCGCACGCGGTGCAGGTCTCCGTCGACAAAGTCACCGGAGATCAGGATGAGGTCGGGCTTGTGTCCGGCGAGCCGGGCCTCGATGCGCCGCAGCCAGCCCCCGTCAAAGCGGGTGCCGAGGTGCAGGTCCGTGAGCAGCGCCACACGCAGGCCCTCCTGCGCCTTGGGCAGGTGCGGCACGCGCAGCTCCCGCTCATCGAGCACCGGGTCGCGCTGGCCCTGGACCACCGCGACGGCCGCGAGGGCCAGGGCGCTCAGCACCACCCCCAGGCGCAGGCGAGGCAGCCAGGTGCGGAAAAGCCAGCCGCCGAGGGTCAGCAGCTCCAGCACGACAAAGCCGCTGAAGAGCAGGAACAGGGTGCCCATCCAGGTGGTGCCCAGCACCTCCAGCGCCAGCCCGGTGCCCTCCCAGCCAAACCGGTAGGCGTAGCGGGCCACCGGATACGAGAACAGCAGAAGCACGCCCGTGCCCCAGAGCAGACGTCGCCTCCAGGGGGCGGCCTGGAACCAGGCCAGGCTGGACACGCGCCAGAAGACCAGCACGTGCTGAAGGAACCAGACGGAAAGGGCGACGATGATGAAAAGTCTCACGGCAGGGAAGGGGCAGGAGGCCCGGCGCAAGAGAACTGCTCAGGCGCGCAAGGGCAAATCCTGCGAGCGATTCCCGTGTCGATTCCCAGGCATCCCAGGCCGTGCCCAGGCGGTGGCGCACGGCCCCTGCCCGCACCTCAGTGATGCAGCGGTTCGCTGTAGTCCTTGATGGTGCGGTCGCCCAAGCGGTCGTAGAGGCGGACCCAGTGCTTCAGCGTGGCAAGCTTTTCGTTGCGCAGGGTGTCGAGCTGCGCGTCGGAGAAGCGCCACTGCCAATTGCCCTGGCTGGTGCCGGGGCGGTTGAAGGTGGCCTCGGAGCCGAGGTCGAGCAGGTCGGCCAGCGGTGCGACGGCCAGGCGCGAGGGGGAGGCCAGCAGGTGGCGCAGCATCGGCCAGGCGGAGCGGTTCCCGTTGAGCTGGAAGTAGTCGTCGATTTGCGTGGCCTGCTCGCGGTCCATGGTTTCGAGCCAGCCGCG
>JAHFTI010000381.1:0-3465 GCA_023265535.1 Opitutaceae bacterium | reverse complement strand
CGTGCGTGCCGGTGTAGGCCACGCTGTCCTGCGGGTAATAGTGGGGCTGGTTCGTGTTGTGAGCATCGTGCCCGTAGGCGAACTGCAGGATCTTCATGCCGGGCAGTCCGGCGTCGCGGCGCAGGGCCACGACATCGGGCCCGATGTAGCCGAGATCCTCGGCGATGATGCGTGCGTGTGGAAGGGCGGCCTGGACAGCCTTGAAGAAGGGCAGGCCGGGACCCTTGCGCCACTGGCCCGTGCGAGCGTCGGGGGCGCCGGCGGGGATCTCGTAATAGGTGTCGAAGCCGCGGAAGTGGTCGAGGCGGACGATATCGAAGAGCTCGAAGGCGGCCTTGAGGCGGGCGATCCACCAGGCGTAACCGGTGGCCTCGAGGTGCTCCCAGTCGTAGAGCGGGTTGCCCCAGAGCTGGCCTGTGGCGGAGAAGTAGTCGGGAGGGACGCCGGCGACCGCGAGGGGCTGGCCGTGCGCGTCGAGCCGGAACACGGCGCGGTTCTGCCAGGTGTCGGCGCTGTCGAGGGCTACGAAGATCGGCACGTCGCCGATGATGCCCACGTGGCGTTCGGCGGCATAGCGGCGCAGGTGTTCCCATTGCCCGAAAAAGACGTACTGGTAGAAGCGGTGGCGGGCGGCGTCGCGCGCCACATAGGGAGGCAACTGTTCGCCGAGCCTGGCGCTCCAGGTTCGGAATTCCTCGGGCCAAGTGGTCCAGGCGCGGCCGCCGAAGTGGGCCTTGAGGGCCATGTAGTTGGAGTAGGGCGCGAGCCAGCTGATGTGGCGGTCGAGGAAAAGCTGGAGGGAGCCGAGCGTGCCGACCTCATCGGCGCCGGTGGCCTCGAAACGGTCGTAGGCGATGGCCAGCACAGACCAGAAACGCTGGTACAGGGCGCCATAGTCGACGTGGTCGCGCGGAAGTTCTCGCAGGGCAGCGGTTTCCTCCTCGGTGAGCAGGCCGGCGGCGATGAGTTCGCCCAGGTCGATGAAGTAGGGGTTGCCGGCCATGCTGGAGAAGGCCTGGTAGGGGGAGTCCCCGTAGCCGGTGGGGCCCAGCGGGCAGATCTGCCAGTGGCGCACGCCCGCCTCTCCCAGGAAATCCACGAAGCGCCGGGCCGAGGAGCCCAGGTTACCAATTCCATAGTCGCCCGGAAGCGTGGAGAGGTGCGTCAACACGCCGGCAGAGCGGGTGTTGAGCCAGGAGGATGCGGAGGTTTCCATGAGAAAGTGGGAAAGGGTAGGGGACGCGCTGCGCCCGATGCAGTGACCGTGCCAAGATGATTCGTCCCGGGGAGGGGGCATTGCGACGGACAAAACCCAGAGATAACTCCGATGAAACGGACAATCCTTAGATGCCGGGCGCCCCCTCTGCGGGGAGGCTGCCGGGGGCCGTGGCTGGGTGCTTGGGGCGGAGCCGGATAGGAGCAGGCTAAGCGCTGGACAGCAGGGTTATAAGTCCTTGGACTGGGGGCATGCGGCAGGCCCTGTATCCGATTTTTCGTTACCTCCGGTCCCGGTCACTGCCGTTCCTGCTGCTGGCGCTCGTGGTTTTCCTGTGCGTGAGGCTGTTCCGCGGCGAGCCCGGAGTTCCCGCAGCGGAACCTGGGGGCACAGGTGCCGCGGTCCAGGCGCCGGGCCCGGGTGGGGCAGGCACGGAAGGGCGCAGTCCCGCAGCCGCAGGCGGGGCGACCCTGGAGGTGGAGCGCAGCCTGCCTGAACTGCTCGCGCGCAACCAGGCGCCGGGGCGGATCGTTTTTCTGCTGCTGGAGATGAAGGGGGCGCAGCTTCGGCTCACAGGGGGGCTGGGGACAGCCGGTGATTTTGAGCTGGGGCCTGCCAGGCGTCCGCGTCCGGGCCACCTGCTCGCCCAGTTTCACGACGAGGCAGGCAGGCTGCTGGGCAGCACCGTCGTGGAGGACCCGCAGCGCCGTTTCATGGAATGGCCCGACGAAGCCGAGCCGGGGCGCATTCGCAGCGCGATCGTCGAGAGCGAGGACGGGCAGGTGTCTCTGCGGTTGCCGGGGAACCTTTATCCGGCGTCCCTGACCCTGTACCGCCCCGTCGGCACTGAACTGCAGCTGCTCGCAAAGGGCTCCCTGCGATGAAACCCCTCCTGCTTGTCCTCTCCCTGCTGCTCCTGCCGCTGCTGCGCCTGTCGGCTGAGGAATCCCGTCTCGTGCACGCCGCGGAGGCGGGCAGGGCGATCGAGATCGTGTTCATGGCCGAGGGCTACACGGAGGCGCAGAAGGAGAAGTTCTTCACGGACGCCACCGCACTGGGCAACTCGCTCCTGGCCAACGAGGCCTTCCTGCCCTACGCGTCGCGCGTGCGTGTGCTGGCCATCCATGTGGCCAGCAATGAGAGCGGCGCCGACATCCCGCGCCTGGGCGTGACGGTGGACACCTATTTTTCGTCCACCTTCGGCTACAACGGTGTGGACCGGCTGCTCTACTTTGCGAGCGGTGGCGGAGGCTACAGCCGCGCGCTGACGCTGCTGCAGACCTATGCGCCCTCCTACAGCCTCGCCTGCATCCTGGTCAACAGCACCGAATATGGCGGCGCGGGCGGCGGCATCGCCTTTGCCTCGATGCACAGCTCCTCCAAGGACGTGCTGATCCACGAGGTGGGGCACAGCTTCGCGGATCTCGACGACGAGTACGTCGACAGTGGCATCACGAGCGCCTATCCCTCCGGCCCCAACACGGCGGTCAGCACGAGCACGCTGCCCCCCTTCTGGAATTCGCTGCTCCTGCCCACCACCCCGCTGCCGACCACGCAGTCCACCACGGACCCGAACTGGGTGGGTGCCTGGGCGGGCGCCTCGTATCAGGATTTTTACTACAGGGCCACCTACAACTCGACGATGCGTTCGCTGGGGCAGGCCTTCGGCCCCGTCAACCTCAAGGCCTTCCTCGACTCGGCGAACGTGAAGCTGGGCGGCACCCTCAGGGTCGCCACGATCAGCAGGCCTCCCGGCAACCTGCCGCTCGGGTCCACCACCACCCTTTATTCGCTCACACCCGGCAGCGCGGCGCGCACGTACCAGTGGTACAAGGATGGCGTGGCGTTGGAGGGCCGGACCGCGGACCGGCTCACGCTCGGGCCGGGCACGGCGCCGGATGCCGCGCTGTACCGCGTGGAGGTCAGCGAGGGCGGCGTGGTGGTGTCGAGCGCCGAGACCTCGCTCACGCTGTCGGGCGTGGGTTTTGCGCCGGCCTTCACGGTGCAGCCGCAGGGACAGACCTGTGCGCTGGGCGCCACGGCGAGCTACAGTGCGGCGGCCAGCGGGAGTCCTGCGGCGAGCTATTCCTGGCAACGCAAGGCGGCGGGTGCCTCGACCTGGAGCACGCTCGGCGAGGGGGGCGCCTACTCGGGCACCAGCACGCGACAGCTGAAGGTGACGGGCATGACGACGGCGATGACGGGGGACCTTTTCCGCTGCGTGGCGACGAATTCCCGGGGGCAGGCGA
>JAHFTI010000380.1 GCA_023265535.1 Opitutaceae bacterium | reverse complement strand
CGCCTACCTCTCCCTGTCGCTGCGTTCCAACTTCTGAGCGCGCCGCGCCGCCTCAGGGTTGCGGCTCTGCGGCGGCCTGCAGCAAGGAGCGCAGCTCCGCCTGGTCGTCCGTCGTGGTCTTTGCCATGAAGCCGCGGGCGTGGGCAAAGTGCACCCGGGGATCCGTGCTGATTCGCAGGAAATTGAAACGGGGGTGGTCGCGGAAGCGCGAGAGGCCATAACCGGCGCTTCGTCGATCCGGATACACGACTGCGTGTATCTCCTGCCCCAGGCCCTCGTGGTCAACGAAGCGTTCAAGCCCGAAGGACGGGTCCTCCGGCATGGGGTCGGTGCGCGGGATGAAGAGCACCTTGGCCGCTTCGGTCCCCAGCTCGATGGTCCACACCTGTGCGTGCCGCCTGAGAAAGGCGAGACGCTCGTGCAGGCCCTTCAGGTATTCGAGCAGGTCAGCGCCCACCATGCGCAGGAGTTCCCAGAGGGGCTGGCCCGGCTCGAGGCGCTCGCACTGGGAGAAGCGCCTGAGCATGCTGATGTCGATGGGCGAGTTCAGGCGGGTCAGCACGGAGCGTTCCACTCCCATCCATTGGGCGGTCGCGATGGGGCCCCGGCAATCGAACCACTCCGCGACTTCCAGCCATTCGCAGAATTCTCGTGCATCCTCATAGAGACCCAGGTGCTGCAGGACCAGCGAGAGTGAGCAGGTCGGCACCTGATCGCGGGGAAACTGGTGGTGGTCGAAGTTGTTCAGGGCGGGTTCGTGGCGGTGGCCCACGTCCACCACACACAGGGCGGGATTGTCCAGGTCCGCCTGGGTGGGTTCCCGGCGCAGGACCGGCACCGGGTGCAGGGCGAGCAGGACACTGCAGGCGAGGAACTCGTCCTTGTGGGCGCTGCCGGGATGCGTGAGAATGGCTTGAATGCTCGACATGGAGGAGCGCAGCTCGAGGCAAGCGGCCCCCGAGTTCAAGCGCGGAGTGAGCTGTGCCTGGCAGGGAGGGCTGCTCCCTCAAGCCTGCACCCGCCACGGCGCATTGCTGCGGCCCGCCTCAGGCTCCGGGCGCCTTGGGGCGTGCCTTCAGTGCCGCTTTCACGCGCTCCGGTGTCATGGGGAGCTCGAAGAGTCGGGCGCCCGTGGCATCGTGCACGGCGTTGGCGAGCACGCCGCCCATCACGATGATGGCCGGCTCGCCGCCACCTTGCGGTGGCGAGTTGTCGGCTTCCAGGATGTGGGTTTCGATCCTGGGCAGCCAGGAGAAGCGCGGCAGCTCATAGGTGTCGAAGTTGGTGTCCGTCGGGGCGCCGTCCTTGAAACGGATTTCCTCGGAGAGGGCATAGCCAAGTCCCATGGTGATGCAGCCCTCCATCTGGATGCGCGCACCGGCGGGGTTGATGACCAGTCCCATTTCCTGTGCGCAGAGCACCCGCTTCACGGTGATTTTGCCTGTTGCCTGGTCCACTGCGACCTCCGCGATGGTGGCGACGTAGGTGCCGGCATCGAGCCCGATGGCCACGCCCAGTCCGCGACCACTCACGCCCACGGAGGGTTTCCACCCCCAGAGTTCGGCGGCGGCACGCAGCACCCGGGCCGCGCGCGGATTGCTCAGGTGGCGCAGGCGAAACTCGATGGGGTCGGCACCTGCAAGTGCGGCCAGCTGGTCGATGTGTGACTCGCGGGCGAAAGCATTGGTGTTGCAGCCGGGGGCGCGCCAGGCTCCCACGGGGAAGGGGTGGTAGCCGTCGGGACCGTTGAAATTGCCCGAAGCGGTGAGCAGGCGGTCGGCCACGTCGTAGAGCAGGTCGGAGCCGCGGTCGCCCGCGTACTTCACATCGTAATGCCAGAAGGCCATGTGCCCCCTCTCATCCACGCCCGCCTTCACATGGACCACCGCTGCGGGGCGGAAGGTGTCCTTGAAGAATTCCTCCTCACGCGACCACATCACCTGCACGGGGCGTCCGCAGGCCTTGGACAGCAGTGCCGCCTCGACCGCCTGCATGTTGACGGCCTTGCCGCCGAAGCCGCCGCCGACGAAGGGGGTGATGACACGCACCTTGGTGTTCGGGAACCCGAGGGCCTTGGCGATCTCGTCCCGCGCACCGAAGGGATTCTGCGTGGAGGCCCAGACCGTCGCGCTGTCGCCTTCGACGCGTGCCAGAGCGGTGTGTGTCTCGATGGGGGCGTGGGCCACGTAGGCATTGAGGTAACGTCCCTCGCAGACGCCCTTGCTCCTCGCGCGGCCCTGTTCGATGCTGCCGCCCTGATTCACCACGCGCGTGGGGATCTGAGCGGTCTCCAGGTGCTGGTAAATGTTCGTGTCCGTGAGAGGCGAGCTGAAGGGCGCATACTCGGCGCGAAGGAGCGAAACTGCGTTGGCCGCCAGGTCGGGCTGCTCGTGCAGCACGGCAACCAACTCAGGGAGCTCGATGAACACGAACCCCTTGCCCTCGGGAAGGGCGCTGCGATCGACCCTCAGGAGCTTTGCGCCGTGTGCGGGAGGGCGTAGGATGCCTGCGTAGAGCATCCCGGGCAGTCGCAGGTCTCCTGTGTACTTGGCCTTGCCCGTCACCTTGTCGCGTGCATCGCGGCGGAGCAGCGGCTTGCCCACGATCCTGAAGTCGGCCGGCTTCTTCAGGTCGGGCGCCACGCTGAGATGCCGCTCAATCCTTTTGCCTTGGGTGAGTTGTCCGTAGCTGATCCGATTTTTCGCGTCGGCGGAGTCGATGACGAAGCCCGACTGGGTGCGCAGCTGTGCCTGGGGCAGCTTGAGCGCCTCGGCGCCGAGTGCGAGCAGCACTGCTCGGGCCTCGGCGGCGGCGGCCCTCCAGAGGGGGCCAAAGGAACGGGTGGTGAGTGAGCCCCAGGTGCCTTGGTCGTAGGGGCACAGTTCGGTGTCCCCCATGATGATCTCGACCTGGTCGAGGTCCACGTCGAGTTCGTCGGCGAGCATTTGCGGGAGCGAGGTGACGGGACCCTGGCCCATCTCAATCTTCCCCGTGAAGCAGGTCACGCGTCCGTCGGCTGCGATGCTGAGGAAGGCGTTGAAATCGGCGCGCGGCTTGGGGCGTGGCTTGGGGGCGTTGGCGGGCTCCGGGGTTTCCTCGGCGCGAAGGCTCGGGGAGAAGGCGACCCAGACCATGAGTCCCGCGGCGCAGTTCTTCAGGAACTCGCGGCGCGTGGGTGGGCGCAGGTCCTGCACCTGGGAGGCTTCGAGGGGCGAGCGGAAAGCGGGCGTGTTCATGAGGAGGCTCCTTTGCGCATGGTGGCCGCCGCCGAGAGGACTGCGTCGAGGATGCGCACGTGGGCGCCGCAGCGGCAGAGGTTGTGGTCGAGTGCCTTGATCAGCTGTTCCCGAGTGGGATCGGGATTGGCGTGCAGGAAGGCGTATGCCGTGAGGATCATGCCGGGCGTGCAAAAGCCGCATTGGAGCGCGTCGTTCTGCATGAAGGCCTCCTGGAGTGGGTGAAGCTTTTCACCCTGGGCGAGGCCCTCGATGGTGATGACTTCACGGCCTGCGACGGAGGCGACCGGCTCGATGCAGGTGCGCACGGCCCTTTTGTCCACCAGCACCGTGCAGGAGCCGCACTGGCTGATGCCGCAACCGTACTTGGTGCCGGTGAGGCCGAATTCAGTGCGCAGGACCCAGAGCAGGGTCCGGTCGGGGGCGGCCAGGGTTTGCACGGGCTGCCCGTTGAGGCGGAAGGAGAGGGGAGCGGACATGGCTGGAGGCGCGTGGGGGCGCGAATGGGGGAGGGTAGCTCCATTGCAACCGTTCCGCAGGCCCGACGCAACCCCCGCGATTCCTATCTCAGTAGAGAAAATCAAATGCCACTGCCCCCTCCCGGGATTCAGGCGGGAAAAGGCGCCCTTCAGGTCCCCTTCCCCTATGGGGCTGGCACCTGGTACACTTCAATGATGGCGTTGCCGCCCGTGTCACCGACGCCCGCAAGGGTGGCCGTGTAAAGGCCCGGGCGCAGCCAGAGCAGGAGGCATGAATCGCTGCTGTCAGAGGGGATGTCAAAGGCGCCGGTCGCCGCAAAGGCCTGCCTGATCTCGGTCGCATTGACCTGGCTGCCCCAATTGTCGTTTGCCGCGATGACCCGATTGGGCGCGGGCTCCACCTGGTTGAGCGTGAGCACGGGGTTCTGCAGTGCGTTGGGCACCCCAAACGCCTCGAGGGGTTTGCCGACACCGCGGATCAGCACCTGCACAGGCACCTCTCCATGGATGGCAAAGCCGGCGATCAGCCCTCCTCCGCCCGCCACCACTTGTCCGCGCGTCGAGATGTTGAGCAACTGTTCCCTGCGAGAGGAGGCGCTGCGCACCCCGACAAGAATCCCGTTGGAACGCACCGTGCCCGAGGCATTGGTGGCGGTGAAACTGTATTCGCCCTCGTCCGCCGGCCCCACTGCGGACAGCACGAGGGAGGTGGTGACTCCGGGCACCTGGACCCCATTGCGCCACCAGGTGATGCTGGGCGCGGGGAAGCCTGTGACTGTGGGGGTGAGCACGACGGACCCGCCCGGACTGACCGTGATGCCCGTGGGTTCCTGCACGATTTGCGGCGCGGCGGCAGCGGAGTTGGGATCATCCGAGACAAAGCTGACCACGCTAAGGGCTGGGACCTCGTACTCGAAGGTCCCGGCCGTGACACTCAAGGGGGCTTGGACTGCGAGGGACTGGGTCGAGTTGGTCACGACCGGATAGACTTTCTCTCCTGCGAGGGTGCCGAGACTGAACTGTTGGCGGATGGCCCCCTGGGTGGCATTGACTGCCACGAGGGTGGAGGCCGTTGACCGAGGCCTGTGGAAGGCGGTGATGTCGA
>JAHFTI010000379.1 GCA_023265535.1 Opitutaceae bacterium | reverse complement strand
GGGGCAACGAGAAGGTCGCCGCCTGATCTTGTTTACACACCTCTTGACAAGGCCTCTGTCGGGAAAGTGCGCGTGACTATGCCTCAGCAACGCGTGCACGTGCCAGTGCGAGTGCGGTTCGCCCGGCGACTCGGTGCCGTCATGGCTGTGCTGGTGGTGTCGGTCATGCACGTGCCGATGCTCGTGGGCCATCTCTTCGTGGCCATGCTGGTGCTCGTGGCGCTCCGTCAGATGTAGCCAGACGCCGAGCGCCATGAGGGAACCGGCCGCAACGATCTGGACCGTCACCGGTTCCCTCAGAACGAGCACGGCGACCAGCCCCCCGAAGAATGGAGCCACCGAGAAGTACGCCCCGGTCCGAGCCGTTCCGATGTGTCGAAGGGCAACGACAAAGAGCACCAGGCTGACACCATAGCCGGCAAACCCTACAACCACTGCGGCGCCTAGCACCCCGAGGGGTGGGAGTGCTGAGCCAAGTCCGATTGCAATGCCAACATTCACCACCCCCGCCACACACCCTTTCAGTAGCGCTACCTGCACTGGATCGGCCTGAGAGACCCTGCGGGTCAGGTTGTTGTCGACGGCCCACGCAAGACACGATCCTGTGATCATGACAGGGCCCAGGACTGCACTGAGGATCAAACGCCCGCCCCAAGCCAGCACAAACCCCCCGGCGACGATCGCCGCCATTCCCAGCGCGATACGCCGGTCGAAGTTCTCCCGGAATACAAACCAGGCGAGAAGCGCGGTAAGCACGCCCTCCAGGTTCAACAGGAGGGAGGCGGAGGTGGCGGCGGTATGAGCGAGACCGAGCATCAGCAGAACCGGCCCGATGACCCCGCCAGAAAGGGTGGCCAGGGCCAACCAGATCCAGTCGCCGCTCCGGATGGCGGCTTCGCGCCGAGCGCCGGAGCCAAGCAATCGAAGCACAAGCTTGACCGCCACCAAGCCGAGGCCCGAGCCGAGATACAGCAGCCCCGCCAGCATCCACGGCTCGACGTCCCGCAGAAGCAACTTGGCAAGTGGCGTGCTCGCCCCGAAGAGAAGAGCAGACAGGAGGGCGAGACCGGCGCCGGAGGAGAGCGCTACGACCATGTTTGGAATCAGACGGTAACGCAACACATCACCCTCCCGCGCCGGCCGCCAAACGAAGGGCCGCCGGCATGCGCGTCTCCGCGAACTACTACATCTTGTGCTTCATCTTGCCTTTCATGTGGTCGTCCAGCATCTTCATGTGGTCGTCCATCTTCTTCATCTGGTCAGGTGTCATCTGGCCCGCATTCATCCGGTCGGCCATCATTTGCATGTGCTCGGCCATCATCTTCATCTGGTCGGCGGTCATCTTCGCGCCCTTCATCTGGTCGCTCATCGTCTTCATCTGGTCGCTCATCATCTTCATCTGCTCAGGAGTCATCGCTCCGGTCTGGGCGTAGCCCATCGTCGCCAAGGCGACTACGAGCAGTGCCATCCCGACAACCCTCATTGCCTGCATCGTTCTGTGCCTCCAATTGTGACCGTGGGCTGCAGTTGAACATCGTTCACCCGGTCCAGACTGTCGTCACACCTCCTCTCCGTATGACGCCCCGGGCTCGCTTCATCTGCGGGGAATCGCATGGGACCGCGAAGAAGAACCCATGCGCTAGCGAGCCGCTTCGGCCATGATGGCGTCGAGCGTCGCCTCGACCTCTTGCGCCACGGCCTTGAGGCTGGGCGTGGAGTACAGGCCGATCAGCGTCGTGGGCGTGATCGTCGCCAGCTTGCGGACCCCGCCCTCTTCGTAGAGCGAGATCCGGCAGGGCAAGGCCGTGGAAATCTCAAGGTTTGCCTCCAGCACTTTCTTCGCCTGATGCGGATTGCACACTTCGAAGATCCGGCATTCCGGGCCGAAGTCCACTCCCTTCTTGGCCATCGCCGCCTTGAGGTCGTGAACGCCCAGCACCCCGAAATGGTGGCGCGCCACCGCGTCTTCCAGGTCCTTGGCAAGGCGGTCCAGCGGCTTTCGCGACTCAACGATGTGCAACATAATTTGCCTCCCTCCGAGGATCACTCGGCATATTCAATGGATGTGATGGACCTCGACGGGCTCGCGCTGGGCCGAGGCCAGCGTCACCGTCAGCAGCATGATCGCGAAGGCAGATACGAATCGCATGTGCTGGCTACTCCACCACGATCTTCCCGCGGAACATGCCCATCTGGCAGGCGAACTCGAACTCCCCTCTCTCCTTGGGCAGAAACTCGACGGGCACTGTCGCGCCCTCTGGCAGCTTCGCGGACTTCCCGAACGCCGGCAGCAGCACCATCTCGGAGCACGAGGCCGACTCCTGGCGGACGAAGTTGAGGCGCACCGGCTTGCCGGCCTCGACCACGATCACGTCCGGTGTGTAGCCCCCCTTCACGAGCACCATCTGCTCCTGGTAGCCGCCGCTTGTTGCCGCGGCGTGTACGCCCTTGGCCTTGACGAGCCAGAAGAACCACACGATGAAGGCGATCAGCGCCAGACCGACCAGATCGACGACCACCCGGTCCCAGCTCATGATGGCCTCCAGCGCTTG
The DNA here is from genome assembly GCA_023265535.1 of Opitutaceae bacterium. Lineage (GTDB taxonomy): Bacteria > Verrucomicrobiota > Verrucomicrobiia > Opitutales > Opitutaceae > MWDT01. Next base: position 2,282 of record JAHFTI010000379.1, on the reverse strand, counting down.
AGCCGGTTGGCGTTGGCGATCACGGTCACAGAGCTGAACGACATGGCCAGTGCCGCCAAGAGGGGCGAGAGCAGGATGCCGAAGAACGGGTACAGGATGCCGAGGGCGACCGGGAGACCGAGGATGTTGTAGACAAAGGCGCCGGTGAGGTTCTGGTAGACATTGTGCATCGTGGCCCTGCTGATCTGGATGGCGGTGACGACGCCGCGCAGGCTCCCCTTGATGAGCGTGATGTCCGAGGCGGCGATGGCGACGTCGGTGCCGGTGCCGATGGCGAAGCCCACATCGGCCTGGGCCAGGGCCGGCGCGTCATTGATCCCGTCGCCCACCATCGCTACGCGCTTGCCCTCGAGCTGGAGCTTCTGAACATTGAAGGCCTTGTCCTGAGGCAGGACCTCGGCCAGGACTCGCGCGATGCCGACCTGGCGCGCGATGGCCTTGCCCGTTCGCTCGTTGTCGCCGGTCATCATCACGACCTCGAGCCCCATGCCCTTGAGCGATTGAATCGCCGCCAGGGAGTCGGCCTTCACGGTGTCGGCCACGGCCACGATGCCCGCCGGCTTTCCGTCGATGGCGGCGAACATCGGCGTCTTGCCGACATCGGCGAGCCGCTGAGCGCGAGCTTCGAGGTCGCCCAGCGCGACCTTGCGGTCCCGCATGAGCTTGGCATTGCCAAGGAGAAGCACCCGGCCCTCCACGGTGGCCTCGATCCCGTGGCCCGGAATGGCAGCGAAGCTCGACGGGTCCGGCAGCGCCAGCCCCTTGGCTTTGGCTCCCTCCACGATGGCGGCCGCCAGCGGGTGCTCGGAGGACTTCTCGACACCTCCAGCCAGCCGCAGCAGGGTGGCCTCGTCGAAGCCGGGCCCCAGCACGACATCGGTCAGGACGGGCTTGCCGTGCGTGATGGTGCCCGTCTTGTCGAGGATCGCGGTCTGGAGCTTCTCCGCCGACTGCAGCGCATCGCCCCCACGGATGAGGATGCCGTTGAGCGCGCCGAGGCCCACGCCGGTCGTCAGCGACATGGGCGTGGCCAGGCCCAGGGCGCAGGGGCAGGCGATGATGAGGGTCGTGACAGCAACGATGAGCCCGTAGACCACGCGCGGCTCGGGCCCGAACGTGTACCAGACCATGAAGCCCAGGATAGCCAGGATCGCCACGCTCGGCGTGAAGAACCCGGAGACGACGTCCACGATGCGCTGGATGGGGACCTTGGAACCCTGAGCGTCCTGCACCATGCGGACGATATTGGCCAGTGCCGTATCCTTGCCCACCTTAGTAGCGACGAAGCGGAAGGCCCCTGTCGTGTTCATCGTGGCGCCGATGACCTCGTCGCCCACCTGCTTCTCCACGGGAAGCGACTCCCCTGTCACCATGGACTCGTCCACGGCGGAGGTCCCTTCGACCACCTTCCCGTCCACGGGGATCTTCTCGCCGGGCCGGACGACCACGGTGTCGTCGACAAGCACTTCCTCCACAGGGATGTCCAGCTCGCGGCCGTCACGCAGGATGCGCGCCGTCTTGGCCTGGAGACCGATCAGCTTCTTGATCGCGTCCGAGGTCCGCCCTTTCGCTTTGAGCTCCATGGCGAGCCCCAGGTCCACCAGCGCGATCACCACCACCGTCACGTCGTAGTAGACATCGGCAGACTCCCGCGACGGAAACATGCGCGGGAAGAGCAGCGCGATGGTCGAGTAGATCCAGGCCACGCCGGTCCCCAGCGCGATCAGGGTGTGCATGTTCGCCGACCGGTGCTTGAGCGCCTCCCAGGCGCCGGTGAAGAAGTGGCGCCCGCTGTAGAGCATGACCGCGAGCGAGGCAACACCCATACCGGCCCACATGTACCAGAGCCGGTGACTGTCCCGCGGGAACAGACTGCCCAGGCCCGGGAAGAGCCACGGGTAGCTCATGATCATGGTGAATGTGCCTACCGCCGCGCCGAACCACCACTGGCGCATCAGGGTCCAATACTCCCGGTCTCGCTCTTCCGTCTCCCGATCGAGGGCGGTCGAACTCGCCGGTGGTGGCGTGTCGGCCACGGCATACCCGGCGGACGCCACGGCCGCTTTCACGGCCTCGAGGTCGGCAGTGGCGGGGACGTACTCGACGAGCGCCTCCTCGTTGCCGAGGCTCACGTGGGCGCTGAGGACTCCCGGCGTTGCCCGCAGCGCCCCCTCGATCGCGGTCACGCAGGACGCGCAGGTCATGCCCTTGATGTGGAACCGCACCCTGGCGCTGCCAGTCCGATAGCCCGCAGCCTTGATTGCCCCGTACAGGGCCCCGAC
>JAHFTI010000378.1:2803-4835 GCA_023265535.1 Opitutaceae bacterium | reverse complement strand
ACCTCGTCGCCCATGAGCAGGGTGAAGAGGGAGTCGGCCTTGGCGGCGTCGTTGATGGTGACGCGCAGGAGGCGGCGCTTCTCGGGATCCATGGTGGTCTCGAAGAGCTGCTTCGGGTTCATTTCACCAAGACCCTTGTAGCGCTGGATGGTGAGGCCCTTGCGGCCGAGGGCGCGGATGTGGGCGAGAATGGCCAGCGGGGAATCGAGCTCGGTCTTCGACTCGCTCTTGGTGCCGAGGTTCTCGGTCACGACATAGCGGGGCTCCTCGGTGCGGCTGAACTGGTTGATCTCGAGGCCGGCGGAGGCGATGGCCTTCAGCAGCTTCGACATCTCGGTGGACTCGAAGATCTCGTGCAGGGTGATGCGCTTGGGCGGGCCGGCGGGAGCGGCGGGCTTGTCGGCCTGCTCGACCTTGGCGGCATTGTCGGTCTGCTCCGACATGTCGGCGTCGAGTCCGTGCAGCGCAACGAAGGCGGCGCGGGCGGTCTCGTCGGCGAGGAATTCGAAGGCCTCCTTGTTGCCCTCGCGGATGCGGGCGACGTAACGCGGCAGGGCCTGCGTCTCGTGCTCGTGGCGGTCGAGGTACTCGTTGAGGGAGGCGCCGTAGCGAGTCACGCCCAGGCCGAGCTTCTCGAGGGCGGCGAGCGCCTCCACGATGCGGTCGATCTGGGAGGGGTCGAAGTTGTGGCCGTCCTTGATGCGGGTGAGCATGACGTCCTCGCTACCGAGCTCGAGGAGGATGCGGTTGAGCTGCTAGTCGTTGTCGATGTACTGCTCGCGCTTCTTGCGCTTGATGCGGTACAGGGGCGGCTGCGCGATGTACACGTAGCCGCGCTCGATGAGGCCGCGCATCTGGCGGTAGATGAAGGTGAGCAGGAGCGTGCGGATGTGGGAGCCGTCGACGTCGGCGTCCGTCATGATGATGATGCGGTGGTAGCGGGCCTTCTCGGCGTTGAAGCCGCCCACGTTCTCGTCGCCCTCGCCGATGCCGCAGCCGAAGGCGGTGATGAGGGTCCTGATTTCCTCGTTGGAGAGGACCTTGTCGAGGCGGGCCTTCTCCACGTTGATGACCTTTCCGCGCAGCGGGAGGATCGCCTGGAAGCGGCGGTCGCGGCCCTGCTTGGCGGAGCCACCTGCCGAGTCACCCTCGACGATGTAGACCTCGCACAGGGCGGGGTCGCGCTCGGAGCAGTCGGCCAGCTTGCCGGGGAGGCCGCCGCCGGAGAGCACGCCCTTGCGGACCGTTTCACGGGCCTTGCGGGCAGCCTCGCGGGCGCGGGCGGCATTGACCGTCTTGTCGATAATGCGCTTGGCAAGGGAGACGTTGGCCTCGAGGTAAAAACGCAGCTTCTCGCCGACGATCTTCTGCACGATGCCGTCGACCTCGCCGTTGGAGAGCTTGGTCTTGGTCTGGCCCTCGAAGCGGGGCTCGGGGACCTTGACGGAGATGACGGCCACGAGGCCCTCGCGCACGTCCTCGCCCGAGATGGCGGGATCCTTTTCCTTGAGGAGGTTGTTGGCCTTGGCGAAGGCGTTGATGACGCGCGTCAGGGCCGTGCGGAAGCCGGAGAGGTGGGTGCCGCCCTCGATGTTGTAGATCGAGTTGGCGTAGGCGAAGACCTGCTCGTTGTAGGTGTCGTTGTACTGCATCGAGACCTCGACCACGATGCTGGGCTTGGTGGGGTCGGTCTCGTTCGCGACGCTGTCGCTGAAGCTGATCGGCTTGTCGTTGATGACCACCTTGTTTTGGTTCAGGTAGCGCACGAACTCGGTGATGCCGTCCTTGAAATAGAACTCGTCGTTCTTCTGGGCGCGCTCGTCGTGCAGCTGGATGCGCACGCCGGGGTTGAGGAAGGCGAGCTCGCGCAGACGCTTGGCGAGGATGTCGTACTGGAATTCGCGGGTGGTCAGGAAGATCACCGGGTCGGGCTTGAAGGTGATCTTGGTGCCGGTCTTCTTGGTGTCGCCGATGACGGCCATCTTCTGCGTGGTGAGGCCCTGGGCGAAACGCATCTGGTACACCTTGCCGT
>JAHFTI010000378.1:0-2793 GCA_023265535.1 Opitutaceae bacterium | reverse complement strand
CTTGCCGTTGCGGCGCACCTCGGCGACGAACCACTCGGAGACGGCGTTCACGCACTTGGCGCCGACGCCGTGAAGGCCGCCGGAGACCTGGTAGGCGCCCTTGCCGAACTTGCCGCCGGCGTGCAGGTTGGTGAGCACGAGCTCGAGGGCGGGGATGTTGTACTGCGGGTGGATGTCGACAGGGATGCCGCGGCCGTCGTCCTCGATGGAGCAGGAGCCGTCGAGGTGCACCGTCACGTGGACGGCATGGGCGTAGCCGGCGAGGGCCTCGTCGATGCAATTGTCGACGATTTCGAACACGCAATGGTGGAGGCCGCGCTCGTTCGTGTCGCCGATGTACATGTCAGGGCGCTTGCGGACGCCCTCGAGCCCCTCCAGTTTTTGAATTTGCGAGGCATCGTAAGTCTCTGCCCCAGCCTGTGCATTGCTTAGGTTTTGCGATTCGGAAGTGTCTGACATGAAAGTGAGGGGGAAGGAATGGGCTTTGTGAATGGGAAATTGCACAGAAAAGCCGGCCCTGTTGCGAGGATTTTGTGCAGCCTTCCGCAAGCTCGCTGCGCAGTCCTTCCCAAGCCCGAACCGGAGGCGTGCAGCGCCTTTGCATTAAACGATTTCCTAATCCAGACAGATTTCCTAAAGATAAGGCGCAATAGGGAGTAGCCGCGCTTATTACAAAGTGAATGCCATCGACTTATAAATGGGTTGCAGGCAGGGTGACCATTAATACATATTTTCTTCAGTGAAGCTCTCAGTAAAAGTCAATTATGCCTGCCGCGTCCTAGCCCAGATCGCCCGCTTACACGGCACTGGGGAACTCGCACACGTGGAGACACTTGCACAGGCCGAAGCCGTGCCGGCCAACTACCTGGCGCAGATCCTGAGTGAATTGCGCGACGGAGGCCTCATCACGAGTCGCCGGGGCAAGCAGGGCGGCTATGCGCTGGCCCGCCAACCCGAACAGATTTCCCTGCTGGAGGTGGTGCGCCTGGTGGAGGGCGAGGTGCTCGACTGCAACGATGACGCCAAGGGCCAGTCCAGCCGCCGCATGCAGCAGGTCTGGGAGGAAGTCCGCAAGTCGCTTGAGGCGAAGCTGGCCACCTACACCCTGGACAAGATCTGCGCCCGCACGCCGGACGAGATGTATTATATCTAGGGTCTCGGCAACACCGGGGGCTTTCCTCCTGCGATATCCAGGGGGGGGCAACACGGGGCTTTCCTCCTGGAAGATCCAAGGGGGGCGTGAACACCCGCGCTTGCCTCACGCGTCCACGGCTGGCTTTTCCGATGCCTGACCCGCCCGCCGAAAGCCCACACAGGGCCTTTCCGGCGACTTTGCGGGCCTTTCGGGGCACCGGACACGTCCAGGCATGGGCCCGTCACCCCGCAGCGGCGAAATTCCGTGTGGGAGATTCCGAATTCTGTCATTGTCCCCCCGGCCCAATCCCTTAGGCAAGGACCATGCTTTCCCCGCTGCTTGAGAAACTGTTGATTCTGCAAGATCGCGACAGGCGTCGCCGGGACCTGGAGGCGCAGCTCGCTGCGGTGCCCAGGGAAATCGCCGGCGTGGAGGGAAAGATCAGTGCCGAGAAGACGGCGATCGACACGGCGCAGCATGAGTTGCGCGAGCTCGAGTCGAAGAAAAAGCTGCTCGAGACGGAGATCGGTTCCGCCGAGCAGAAGCTGGCGCGCTACCGCACGCAGCAGCTCGAGGTGCGCAAGAACGACGAGTACCGCGCGCTCGGCACGGAGATCGAGACCATGCAGGCCGCGATCGGAAAGCTCGAGGAGCAGGAGCTGGGCATCATGTACTCGATCGACGAGGCCCGGAAGAAGTTCACGGCGGCGTCGGCGGTGCTGAAGGCGAACATCAGCGGGCACGAGGAGCGCATCCGCGTGCTGCGCGAGCGCGAGGCCAACCTGAAGGGCGAGCTCACGGTCGCCCAGGCGGAGCTGGCGAAGGTCCGCCCCGAAAACGACGAGGGCACCCTGCGCCTCTACGACCGCGTGTCCACGCGCAATTTCCCGGCCTGCGTGCCCGTGCGCGACGGCAAGTGCGGCGGCTGCCACCTGAAGATCTCCAGCGAGGTCGAGGGTGCGATCCGGGGGCGCCTGGCCAAGGGCGGCATCTCGAACTGCGACCAGTGCGGCCGCATCGTGTATTGGGAATCCTGAGACGGGGCCGGCCGTAACGTTCGAACTGTACGCAGGCTTGCCGCTCGCCCGGCGCGGGGGGAGCCTGCTTGAGTGAGGCCCGCGGCGCTGCGCCCCCGCGTCAGACTGGGGGCCACGCGCCACGATCCCCCACCCGCCCGATCCCCCGACCTTCCACACCCACCCATGACCTACGTTCCCGCCCCCACGCGCTACGACAATGGCGACTTCTTCCGCCGCTGCGGCAATTCCGGCCTGAAGCTCTCGCAGCTCGCGCTCGGCTACTGGCACAACTTCGGCGACAACTTCGCCTACGAGCACTCGCGCGCCCTCACCCTGCGCGCCTTCGACCTGGGCATCACGCACTTCGACCTGGCCAACAACTACGGCCCGCCTCCGGGCTCGGCCGAGATCAACTTCGGCCGCACCGTGCGCGAGGACCTCGCGGCGCATCGCGACGAGATGATCATCACCACGAAGGCGGGCTACGACATGTGGCCGGGCCCCTACGGCAATTTCGGCTCCAGGAAATACCTGCTGGCGAGCCTCGACCAGAGCCTGAAACGCCTCGGCCTGGACTACGTGGATATCTTCTACCATCACCGCCCGGACCCCGAGACCCCGCTGGAGGAGACCATGGGA
>JAHFTI010000377.1 GCA_023265535.1 Opitutaceae bacterium | reverse complement strand
GCGGCACCGCCATCATCGAGCAGGGCGGCGGCAACATCCTTTACACCGAGGACGGCCACCTGGTCGGTGTCATCGGCGCCGACGACCTCATCATCGTGCACACCAAGGACGCCACGCTCGTCTGCCCGAAGAACCGCGCCCAGGACATCAAGCTGCTCCTGAAGCGCATCGAGGGCCTGCCCAAGGGGGGAAGCTGGCTCTGAGCCTTCACAGCCACCGCCTTCCCGTCGTCGCCTGCAGGCAGCTCCCTGTGTCCCAGGCCACCACGCTCCCCACCTCTTCCCGTTCCCTTCACATGCGTTGCCTCGGCATCGACTACGGAACCAAACGCGTGGGCCTGGCCTTCGGCGATGAGCTGGGCCTGGCCACCCCGCTGCCCGCGCTGCTCGATGCCGATCCGGAGAAACGTTGGCTCGCCCTGCTTGCCGCCATCCGCCAGCGCCGCGTCACCGACCTGGTGCTTGGCTATCCTTACAACATGGATGGCAGCACCGGCTTCAAGGCCAAGGAGGTCGATGCCTTCGCAGCCCGCCTGCGCGAGGCCACGGGCCTGGCTGTCCATCTTGTTGACGAGCGCCTGACGAGCTACGAGGCCGAGGCCAGCATCCCCAAGCACAAGCTGCGCGAGCTGCGTGCGAGCGGCCTAGTGGATTCCCGGGCCGCTGCCATCATCCTGCAGGATTTCCTCAACCTCAAGTTCCCTGCCGGGCTGCCACCCGAGACAGATGTGCCATGAGCAACGCGGCCCCGGTTCCCACGCGGTGGAAATGTGTCTGTGCCTATGATGGCACCCATTTCAAGGGCTGGCAGAGTCAGCTGGGCGGCGGTGCTGTCCAGGATGTGCTGGAGAAAACGCTCGGCCGCCTTCTCGGCGTGGAGAACCTGCGCATCCACGGCAGCGGACGCACCGATTCGGGCGTGCATGCCCACGGGCAGGTCTTCCATTTCGATGGCAACTGGCGCCATGGGCCGGACAAGCTGCTGGTCGCCCTGCGCGGCAGCCTCCCCTCCACGCTGCAGGTGAAGTCGGCCCGGCCGGTGTCGTCCGAGTTCCATGCGCGCTTCGGAGCGACCGGCAAGACCTACTGCTACCACCTGCACCTGGGCGACGCCGACCCCTTCCAGCGACCCTTTGTCTGGTCGGTGTATCGCCCCCTGGATCTCTCACGCATGGAAGCTGCGGCGGCTGTCCTGCGCGGGCGGCACGATTTCCGCGCCTTCTCGGCGGTCAATGGTACTGAACGCGAAAACACGGTCAGGACCCTGCGCAGGCTGTCCCTTCAACGCCGCGGTCGCAGCCTCCGGATCACTGCCGAGGCGGACGGTTTCCTGTACAAGATGGTGCGCAGCCTGGTGGGGGCCCTGGTTTCCTGCGGCGAGGGCAAGCTCGAGGTGGAGCAAGTGCGCGCCCTCCTTGAAGGGGGGACCCGCACGGCCGCCGTGCACACGGCACCGCCCCAAGGCCTCTTTTTGATGAAGGTGGAGTATAAGAAAATTGCCAAGGGTAATTAAAGTACGCCTAATCGGGGCGTGCATCCCCGCCTGACTGAATGTCTCGAAGGCCTGACCGCCCTGCTGTTTCCGCCGGTGTGCCTTCATTGTGGGAAACCGGTGCAGGACGAGTCTCCGCTGCGTTCCTTGTGCAAGGCCTGCTCGTTGAACCTGCATCGGGTGCGCCCCCCGGCCTGCAGTTGCTGCGGCCACCCATTTTATGGTCCCGATGAACGGGAGTTTTACTGCGAGCATTGCGTGGGGCTGAAGCCGGTCTTCGGGGAGGGGCGCACCCTGGTGCTGTTTCACGGTCCGGCCCGCTCCCTGATGCATGAACTCAAGTACCATCGCGGCCTTCATGTGTTGCGCGATCTGGGGCGGGTGGCCTGCGAGGATCCCAGCTTGGCGGACTGGGCCCGGGGCGGGGTGTTGGTCCCGGTGCCCATGCATCCGCGCAAACGCAGGGAGCGGGGCTATAACCAGACTGAATTGATCGCCGAGGAGCTGCTACGCTGCGGCGTGGGCCTGCGTTTAGAAAAACTTCTCGTGAGGCGGGCGGACGGCAAATCGCAGACCGCGTTTGACCGCATGGCCCGCCTGGGCAATCTGAAAAATGCCTTTGCACCCCTGCCGGGTGCCTCCATAACCCCCGACCACCATTACATTCTCCTGGATGACGTCTTCACCACAGGTTCCACACTCAACCGCTGCGCGCAGGTCCTGCGCGAGGCCGGTGCGTCGCGCGTCGACGTCCTGAGCTTCGGCCACGGTTGAGTTCCAGGCACTTTCGTTTCACACTCCCCCCCGCATTCCTTCCTCCCAGCCCCCTTTCCCATGTCACATTTCAACGCGCCCAAGTATCCGACAAAGTCAGTCAAGAAGAAGGACATCCCCAAGGGCCTGTACGTGAAATGTCCCATCTCCGGGGAGATCATCTTCAACAAGGAACTTGAGGCGAACCTCATGGTGGTGCCCAAGAGCGGCTACCACTTTCCGATCGGCGCGCGCGAGCGCATCGAGGCCCTGATCGACCCGGGCACCTGGCATGAGATCGCCTCCGAGGTCGTGTCGGGCGATCCGCTCAAGTTCGTGGACTCGCAGACCTATCCCGACCGCATTGCCCGCTACGAGAAGGAAAGCGGCCTGAGCGAGGCGGTGGTCACGGGCTACGGAAAGATCCACGGCATTCCCTGCTCGGTCGCAGTCATGGATTTTCGCTTTTGCGGCGGCACCCTGGGCTCCGCCACCGGCGAGCGCATCACCCGCGCCATCGAGTACGCCCTCGAGAAGAGGATTCCCTGCATCATTTTCAGCACCTCCGGCGGCGCCCGCATGCAGGAGGGCATCCTGTCCCTGATGCAGATGGCCAAGACCAGCGCCGCCCTCGGCCGCCTTGCCGAGGCGCGCCTGCCCTACATCTCGGTGCTCACCAATCCCACCACGGGCGGAGTCTCCGCCAGCTACGCCACGCTCGGTGACGTGATCCTGGCCGAGCCCGGCGCCCTGATCGGCTTCGCCGGCCAGCGCGTGATCAAGGAGACCACCAAGCAGACCCTGCCCCCCGGTTTCCAGAGCTCGGAGTTCCTGCTGCAGCACGGCCTGATCGACCAGATCGTCAGCCGCCTCGACATGCGCGAGAAGCTGCGCGACCTGCTCCTGGCGCTCTTTGTGCGCAAGCTGCCCGCCGGCTCCCGCAACTGAGGCCCCAGGGGCCTTTCCATTCCCCGCCGAGCCTTGAATGCCTCCTCGCCAGACGCCCCTGCACCCGTTCCGGTGGCGGGCGACTACCGTTCGGTCCAGGACTATCTTTTCAGCCTGAAGTCCCTAGGCGTGCGCTACGGCATCGACCGCATGCGCCGCTTCAGCGAGCTGCTCGGCCATCCCGAGCGCGCCTTCCCGTGTATCCACATCACGGGTACAAACGGCAAGGGTTCCACGTCGGCCATGCTGGAGTCGGTCCTGCGCGGCGCCGGCTGGCGCACCGGGCTTTACACCTCGCCCCACCTGGTGCGCCTCGGCGAGCGTGTGCAGGTGGACCGTTCCATCCTGGGCGAGCGTGCGCTCTCCGACTATGCGCTCGAGCTGCGCCCCGTCGCCGAGCGCCTCGGCCGCGAGGGGGCGGACATGCACCCCACCTTCTTTGAGTTCATGACGGCGATGGCCTTCCTCCAGTTCCAGCGCTCGTGCTGCGACGTCGGGGTGATCGAGGTGGGCATGGGCGGCGCACTCGACGCCACCAACGTCGTCCTGCCCGAGGTCTCCGTCATCACCTCCCTGAGCCTGGACCATTGCGAGATGCTCGGCGACTCCGTCGAGAAGATCGCGCTGACCAAGGCGGGCATCATCAAGCCCGGCCGCCCCGTCGTGATCGGCCGCTTGCCCGCCGCCGCGGAGGCCGTGGTGCGCGAGGTGGCTGCCCGCCAGGGTTCCGAGGTCCTGTCCGTGCGCGAGCAGTTTGGGGAGGACATCGCCCGGTATCCTCAGACGAACCTCGAGGGCGACTACCAGCGGTGGAACGCCGCCACGGCCACCCTCGTGGCGCGCCGTCTGGGCGCGCGCTGGCGCCTGGATGAGGGAACGATCGCGCGCGGGCTCCAGTCGGTGAGCTGGCCCGGCCGCTGGCAGCGGGGCAGGGTGGGGGGGCGCCGCGTGATCTTCGACGCCTCGCACAATCCCGAGGGGGCCGAGGTGCTCGAGGCCAACCTGCGCCGGCTTGTCTCCGAGCTTGGCGGGCGCCGCCCCGTGGTCATCACGGGGGTCCTGGGAGCAGTCCGGGCCCAGCCGCTTCTGGAGACCATCTGCCACCATGCCTCCGAGCTTCACCTGGTGGTGCCGCAACAGGCTCGCGCCTGCTCCTTCGGCGAGCTCGAGTCGCTCATCCCCGCCTCCTTCGCCGGAAAGGTGAGCCGCGACACCGTCGAGGCCATCTTTCCCGGTCCCGACCAATGCACGGTGGGCGGCCCCGATGACACCCTCGTCATCACTGGCTCCATCTACCTGCTGGGCGAGATCCTCTCGCGCCTGGAGCCCGCCCGCGGCCCGGGCGAGGGCAGGCTCCAGGATTTCTAGGGACGCTGCGTAGTTGGTTTTTCACTACGAAGGGCCGGGGCGCCCGGGACCCTGCCCTGCGCCGGGCTCTCAGGCCCTGCGTTTTCTCAGGCGACGTCCCGCAGCCAAGAGACCCAGCGCGCCCGCCCCCATCATTGCATAGGTGGAGGGTTCAGGCACCGGCGTGATGCCAGGGGTAGACTGGGCCGTGGAGGCCGCGAAGTTGATGTCGAACCAGCCATGGTCGTAGTTGAAATCCCCGTTTGCGTCGAAGAGGGCCACGATCTTGTCGCCGGCATT
>JAHFTI010000376.1 GCA_023265535.1 Opitutaceae bacterium | reverse complement strand
ACCTTCGTTCCCTGGCAGTTGCCCTTCTCACCGCCTCCACCTGCCTTGCCGCACCCGGTACTGCCCTGGTGGATACAAGCGCCTCCCCCCACGCCCTCATGGGCATGCCCGGCCTCGGCGAGGTCCGCTGGAGCGGCGGCCTGATGGGCGAGCGTTTCGACGTCTGTGCCAAGACCATGGTCCCTCATCTCTGGGAGATCTTCCAGAGCGACAAGGACAGCCATTCCTGGTCGAACTTCCTCATCGCCGCCGGCTTGGGCAAGGGCCTGGACGGGCATCACCACGGCGCCCCTTTCAATGACGGTGATTTCCTGAAATGGTTCGAGGCCATGGCCCAGGTCTATGCCGTGAACCATGATCCCGAGCTCGACCGTCTCATGGACCGCATCGTCGAGGTGGTCGTGAAGGCCCAGCGCGAGGACGGCTACCTGCACACCATGAAGATCATTCCCCAGCGCCAGGGAGTGAAGGAGGAGAAGGAGTTCGCCGACCGCGACCACTTCGAGACCTACAACATGGGGCACCTCATGACGGCCGCCTGCGTGCATTATCGCGCCACGGGCAAGACCACCCTCCTCGAGGCGGCGAAGAAGGCCGCCGATTACCTCTACGCCTTCTACAAGCGCTCGTCTCCCGACCTGGCCCGCAACGCCATCTGCCCGTCCCATTACATGGGCGTGGTGGAGCTCTATCGTGTCACCCGCGAGCCGCGTTACCTCGAGCTCGCCCGCCAGCTGATCGAGATCCGCGACCTCGTCACCAAGGGCAGCGACCACAATCAGGACCGCATTCCCTTCCGCAAGATGACCAAGGCCGTCGGCCACGCCGTGCGCGCCAACTACCTCTACGCGGGCGTCGCCGACGTGTATGCGGAATCCGGTGACAAGTCCCTGCTCTCCACCCTCGAGCTGATCGGCAATGATGTCGCCGACAACAAGCTCTACATCACCGGCATGACCGGCGCCCTCTACGACGGCGCCTCGCCCGAGGGCTCCTGGGACCACTTCGGCATCCAGCTCGTGCACCAGGCCTATGGCCGCGACCACCAGCTGCCCCTGCTCACCGCCTACAACGAGACCTGCGCCACCATCGGCTACGCGCTCTGGAATTACCGCATGCTGGCGGTCACCGGCGAGGCCCGCTACGCGGACCTGCTCGAGCAGTCGCTCTACAATGGCATCCTCCCGGGCATCGACCTCGCGGGCACGCACTACTTCTACGTCAACCCGCTGCGCAAGCTCAGCGACATGAAGTGGCCGCTACGCTGGTCCCGCACGCGCGAGCCCAACATCCAGCTGAGCTTCTGCTGCCCGCCTAACGTGGTGCGCACCATCGCCGAGGCCCACAACTACATCTACAGCCTCTCGAAGGACAGCGTCTGGGTGAACCTCTACGGCGCCAGCGAGCTCTCCACCACGGTGGCCAACGGTTCCAGGCTGAAGCTCATCCAGGGCGGCGCCTACCCGCATGCGGGCGACATCTCGCTGCGCTTCGCCGAGGCACCCTCCGGCGAGTACGGCCTGCGCCTGCGCATCCCGGGCTGGCTGCCCGAGGGTGGGGCGCGCCTGCTCGTCAACGGCTCGGATGCGGGCGTGGCCCTCAAGCCCGGCAGCTATGCACAGCTGCGCCGCGTGTGGAAGACCGGTGACACCGTCTCACTCACGCTCGATTTCACCCCGTCCGTCTGGGAGTCCAACCCACTCGTCGAGGAGAGCTACGACCAGGTGGCCCTGCGTCGCGGGCCGCTTGTGTATTGCCTCGAATCCAACGACATACCGGCCGGCACCCGCCTCCAGGACCTCGCCCTGCCTTCCGGGGCCAGTTTCCGCAGCGAGCCAGTCCGGATCGTGAACTCGGACACCATCGCCCTGGCCACCGAGGCCGTCGAGATCCCGCGCACCAAGGCCGCCGCCGGCCGCCTCTATGCCCCGGCCGCGAACGCCCCCCTGCGCCGCGTGCCCGTGCGTTTCGTTCCCTATTATGCCTGGGGCAATCGCGGCGACACCGACATGTCTGTCTGGCTTCCGCGCCGCTAAAGGCTAAGCTTCCGCTCACCCATGGCTTTCCAGATCCAAAACCTCCGCCTCGAGTACCTCCAAAATCCCCTCGGCATCGACGAAACGAGCCCCCGCTTCAGCTGGGAGATGTTCTCCCGCCGCCGCGGCGCCGCACAGAGTGCCTGGCGTGTGTTGGTGGCCAGCACCCCCGAGTTGCTCGACCAGGGCGTGGGTGATCTCTGGGACAGTGGCAAGGTGGAGGGCGGCGAATGCGGCCAGGTCGCCTATGCGGGCAAGGCGCTGCGCTCCCGGCAACTCTGCCACTGGTGTGTCTTTGTCTGGGACGACCTGCAGGTGCAGCAGCGCTCCCATCGGGCCTTCTGGTCCATGGGCCTCCTCGAGGCCTCCGATTGGTCGGCCAGCTGGATCGCTATCGCCCCGGAGTGCATCGCAAACGATCCGCACGCCCGCGCCTCGTCCCTGCTCGAGCCCGGCACGCCGGCCTGGTTCCACCGCGACTTCGAGCTGCCCGCCGGCTTCCGCCGCGCGACAGTGCATGCCAGCGCGCGTGGTCTCTTTGAGTTGCACCTGAACGGCACGCGCGTGGGCGAGGACCAGTTCGCGCCCGAGTGGACGGACTACCGAAAGCGCATCCATTACCGCAGCTACGATGTCAGCTCCGCCCTGCGCCCCGGCCCCAACGCGATCGGTGCGATCCTGGGCGACGGCTGGTACAGCGGCTACGTCGGCTGGCAGGAGACGCGCGGCCGCTACGGCCTCGACAACAGCCTGCTCGTGCAGCTCGAGGTGGAGCTGGCCGATGGCAGCCTGCTCGTGCTGGGCAGCGACGCCTCCTGGTCCTCCGGCACCGGGCCGCTCCTGTCCTCGGATTTCATGATGGGCGAGCATTATGACGCCCGCCGCGAACTCCAGGGCTGGTCCTGTAGTGGGTTTTCCACTACGACCTGGCTGCCCGCCGAGATCGTCGAGGCGCCGGCCGCCCCGCTCGTCGCGCAGCGCTCGGAGCCCGTCCGCATCACCGAGGAGCTCCAGGCGGTGTCCTCGCGCGAGCTCGCCCCCGGCACCTGGCTGCTCGACTTCGGGCAGAACCTCAGCGGTTGGCTGCGCCTGCGCGTCAGCGGGCCCGCCGGCACCGTGCTGACCCTGCGCCACGGCGAACGCCTGTCCCCCGACGGGACGCTCTACACCGAGAACCTGCGCCGTGCGCGCGCCACCGACACCTATGTCCTGCGCGGCGACGGCGAGGAGTGCTGGCAGCCCCGCTTCACCTTCCACGGTTTCCAATACGCCGAGATCTCCGGCCTTCCCTGTGAGCTCACTCCCGACACGGTCGTCGCCTGCGTGGTGCATTCCGCCACGCCCCACGCCGGACGCTTCGAATGCTCGCACGCCGGCGTCAATCGCCTCTGGCTCAACGGCGTCTGGTCGCAGCGCGACAACTTCCTCAGCGTGCCCACCGATTGCCCGCAGCGCGATGAGCGCCTTGGCTGGATGGGCGATGCCCAGGTCTTCCTGCGCACCGCGACCAGCAACATGGACGTCGCCGCCTTCTTCACCAAGTGGATGATCGACGTCGAGGATGCGCAGACCCCCGAGGGCATCTTCCCCGACACCGCCCCGCGCCTCGACGAGACGACCAACTTCGTCGGCCTGGACGGGCTGGGCGGCGCAGCAGGGTGGGCCGATGCGGGCATTGTCATCCCCTACACGATCTGGCGCGTCTATGGGGACACGCGCATCCTCTCGCGCCACTGGCGTGCCATGACCGCCTGGCTCGACTACCTGGAGCGCACCAATCCCGAGGGACTGCGGGTCAACGACCTGGCCAACAACTACGGCGACTGGCTCTGCATCCCGGCCGACACGACCTTCCGCACACACTCGGAGATGAAGAATCTCCTGGCGACCGCCTACTGGGCGGATGATGCCGCCAAGATGGCCCGCATGGCGCGCGCCCTGGGCCGCGATGCCGAGGCCCGCCGCTTCGACGACATGTTCCATCGTGTGCGCGACGCCTTCCGCGAGGCCTATGTCGACGACACCGGCCGCATGAAGGTGGAGACGCAGACCGCCTACCTGCTGGCGTTGTCGATGAACCTCCTGCCGGAGCATCTGGTCTCCGACGCCACGGCGCACCTCGTGGAAAACATCCGCGCCCAGGGCTGGCACCTGAGCACGGGTTTCATCGGCATCAGCCGCCTCAATCCCACGCTCACCCTCAACGGCCGCAACGACGTGGCCTACAGGCTCCTGCTCACGGAGGACTACCCCTCGTGGCTCTACCCGGTGAACCATGGCGCCACCACCATCTGGGAGCGCTGGAACGGCTGGACCGAGAAGGACGGGTTCTTCAATCCCCACATGAACTCCTTCAACCACTATTCGCTCGGCTCCATCGGCGAGTGGCTGTTCCGGCATGTGGCGGGCATCGAGCTCGATCCGGTGGCCACCGGCTATTCGCGTTTCCTCCTGCGTCCCTGGCCGGGCCGTGGACTCAGCCATGCCGGGGCCACGCTTCGCACCATGCGCGGCGAGGTCTCCAGCCATTGGCGCCTCGAGGGTACCCGTTTCTCCTGGGATATCGTGATCCCGGCCAACAGCACGGCCCGCGTGTGCATCCCCTGCAATTCCCCCGCGGCCCTGCGCGAGGCGGGCCTGACACTCGACAAGGTGCCCGGCCTCCGCGTGCTCGGCATGGAGTCGCGCTACCTGCAGTGCGAGGCCAAGTCGGGCTCGTATCAGTTCACCACGGCCTGAAGGCGGACCTCGGTGGCCGGCAGGCCCGGGGCCTGGGCGCGCAGGATCACCTTTCCTGGCTTGCCG
>JAHFTI010000375.1 GCA_023265535.1 Opitutaceae bacterium | reverse complement strand
CTCGCACAGGCCCGAGAACTCCGGCACCCCCGTGCCCTCGCCCAGGAGGGCCACGCTGAAGGCCGGCCGAAGCAGACGGATGCCCGGGATCGGCAGGCCGAGGATGGCGCGGGCATGCAGGGCAAACTCGCTGAGCTGCTGGCTGCCGAGCGTCACAAGGCCCGTGTCGTGCGGCCGCGGGCTCACCTCGCTGAAGATGACCTCCTCGCCGCGCACAAAACACTCCACGCCGAAAAGCCCCCAGCCCCCCAGCGCGCCGACCACCTGGCTGGCGATGCGCTGGGCCTCCGCCCAGGCCTTCCCGGACATGGCGCAGGGCTGCCAGCTCTCGCGGTAGTCACCGTCGATCTGAACATGCCCCACGGGCGGGCAGCAGAACACGCCGTTGCTTGCCGAAACGGTGAGCACGGTGATCTCGTAGTCAAAGCGGATGAAGCCCTCCACGATGCAGCGCCCGGCGCCCGCACGCGCCCCCTCCTGCGCATAGCGCCAGGCCGCCGCCATCGCCTCGGGCGTCTTCACGACGCTCTGCCCGTGGCCGCTGGACGACATGAGGGGCTTGAGCACGCAGGGGAAAACCAGCGCATGCCCCGCCTCGAGCGCCTCGGCCTCGCTGCCCACAAAACGGTAGGGCGAGGTCGGCAGGCCCAACTCCTCGGCGGCCAGTCTGCGGATGCCCTCACGGTTCATGGTCAGCTTGGCGGCGCGTGCCGTGGGCACCACACGCTGCCCCGCCGCCTCCAGCTCCACCAACACGTCCGTGGCGATGGCCTCGATCTCGGGAACGATCAGGTCGGGCTTCTCGAGCGCGATCACGCGGCGCAGCGAAAGCGCGTCGAGCATCGGAAACACGTGCGACCGATGGGCCACCTGCATCGCGGGGGCGCCCTGGTAACGGTCGCAGGCGATCACCTCGCAGCCGAGGCGCTGCAACTCGAGGACGACCTCCTTGCCGAGCTCGCCTGAACCGAGCATCATGACGCGCGTGGCGCCGCGGGTGTTGGGAGTGCCAAGGGTGCCGGGTGTGAACATGGGGCGATCTTGGAAAGGGCGGCGCCCCGCTGGCAATCCTTTCGGAACCGTGTTGCCATTGCCCCGCGTGCCTTTTGCATCGGGGGCAATGATCGGTGTCTTCGATTCGGGCTTCGGCGGCCTGACCATTCTCGACTCCCTGCAACGGGCCCTCCCCGGCTACGACACCCTGTTCCTGGCCGACAGCGCCCGCGCACCCTACGGCGCGCGCAGCCACGATGTCATCCACGGCTACACCCTCGAGGCCGTCGAATGGCTCTTCGACCAGGGCTGCACCCTGGTCGTGCTCGCCTGCAACACCGCCTCGGCCCGCGCCCTGCGCAACATCCAGCAGCTCCACCTTCCCGCCCACCGCCCCGACCGCCGCGTGCTCGGCGTGGTGCGCCCCTCCGTGGAGGCCCTCGCCGGCCTGCCCCCGGGCGCGATTCCAGGCGAGACCCATCCCTCCGCCATCACGGGCAGCGTGGCCGTGCTCGCCACGGAAAGCACCGTCGCCTCCGATTCCTACGGCATCGAGCTGCGCAAGCTCGCCCCGCAGTTGCACCTCATCCAACAGCCCTGCCCGCTCTGGGTCCCCCTCGTCGAGGCGGGCGAACTCGAGGGCCCCGGCACCGAATGGTTCCTGCGCCGGTACCTGGATCCCGTCGTGGCACAAGGCCCGCAGCGCATCCTCCTGGGCTGCACGCATTACCCCCTGCTCTACCCCGCGATCCGCCGCCTCGTTCCGCCGCACATCGAGGTGCTCTCGCAAGGCGAGATCATCGCCGAGAGGCTCGCCTTCTGGCTGCGAAAACACGCGGACCAGGAGAAAAAGCTCTCCCGCGGAGGCCAGGTGCGCTTCGCGACGACGGACGACAGCGAGTGGTTTGCACGCCGCGGAGCACGCCTGCTGGGGCGACCCATCACGGCGGAACGGGTCAGGCTGAAAGGTTGAGCTGGAGCTGGCTTGGGTAATCCATAGGTGGCTTACCCTCATGGATTAAGCCAGGTTCCACGCGGTGTTCCGGGCCGCTCCCAAGGAGCATTCGGCCTCGCCGAAAAGGTCCAATTTGGACAAAAAAAGTGCCCGGTTGTGTACCCCTACACAACCGGGCTTTGCTTTCTTAGTTACCCCAAAAATCCCGCTATGCGGGAAAGTGTTTTAATCTGACGTGATCACCAAACGAGATTCGTGGCGGCTTGTCGAATACTTTTTTAAAGGTGAAATACCTAGGGAATAATAGGGTGTTTTACAACAGTCACTTACATCTCCCACTTTTTTTGATAATTGGCGAACACAAGATCGATTTAACGTTTAGCTGGAATCGCGGGCAACTCGTCGCTGCGAATCGCCGACTGGGCCTTCTGAGCAAACAGCCAACTCGCTGTTTGATATATTGATATGGCATCATCCACCTGGCTGGTCCTATCGGGAAGCTGCTTCAGCTCCGCCGTCTTGGGGTCATGCGCAAAGTCGCCAAAGCGCCTCACCGGGCTGAGCACACTCAGATGTCCATCCGTATAAAGCCCAAGCTTTTGGTAGTTGCCGATGAGAGCACGCCCCACCCAGCCCCTCGGCTGGCGGAACAGGTCCACGCCGTAAAAACGACTCGGATAACTCATGCCCAGCAGCCCGAGCAGCGTGGGCGCATAGTCCACCTGGCTGCACAGGGTGTCCACCACGCCCGGCTTCACCTGACCGCCCGGGGCATAGATGATCATCGGAATGCGATACTTCTCCACGGGCAGCTCGGCGCGCCCCGCACTCGAGCCGCAATGGTCCGCCACAATCACAAACACTGTGTTCCTGTACCACGCATGGGTGGAGGCCTGGCGCAGGAACTGGTCTATGGCAAAATCCGTGTACTTCACCCCGCCCCGCCGCCCCGAGGTCTTTGAGGGCAGGTCGATGCGCCCCTCGGGAAAGGTGTAGGGCCGGTGATTCGAGGTCGTCATCACGAAGTGATAAAAGGGCCGCCCGGTGGCGGCATCCTCATCGGCCTGGCGCAGGGTCCAGCGCAGCAGGTCCTCGTCGCAGGCGCCCCAGGCATTGGCAAAGGTGATGTCCTTCTTGGCCACATGCGTGCGATCCAGCACCCGGAAGCCGTTGCCCCCGAAAAAGGCGTTCATGTTGTCGAAATAGCCGTAGCCACCGTAGATGAAGGAACTCAGGTAACCCTTGGAGTTGAGCACCGAGCCGAGGCTGAAGAGGTTCCCATTCTCGGGGCGCTTCACGAGTGAACGTCCCGGCGTGGGGGGCACCGAGAGCGTGAGGGCCTCCATGCCGCGGTCGGTGCGCGTGCCCGTCGCATAGAGCCTGTCGAAGATGAGGGCCTTCGGCATCAGCGCGTCGAGGTGGGGCGTGATGCCCTCGGTGCTGCCATAGCGCGTGAGAAATTCCGCGCTCAGGCTCTCGACCGTGATCTGAATGATGTTGAGGCGCTGTTCGGGGCCGGGCGTGCGCACGGGGCGCAGCAGGTCGCGCGTGACCGGCTCGCCCGCCTTGTCGGGCTCGGCACCCAGGCTCTCCTTCACGCGGGTGAAGGCGGCGTCGATCGGCATCGTCGGGTAGAAATGCTCGTAGTCGAGCTGGTTGGCGCGAAAGGCGGCGAACAGCGACCAGAGGCCGTCCTTGGCGAGCTCGCGGTTGTAGGTGTTGCCAAAGGAGGGGATGTGGTCCTGGTGCAGGCCCAGGCCCGTCACCACGGCGGCGACCACCCAGCCGCCCGCCACCAGCCAGCGCCGGCCGACGGGGGCCGCGCTGTTCTCCAGCCAAGTATTCACCCAACCACTACGCCAGATCCCGCCCAGCGTCAGCAGGCTGACGGCGCCGAGCGCCGCGAGGATCAGCGGCATCGGATAGGATTCGCGGATGTTGCCGATGACCTCCTGCGTGTACACGAGGTAGTCCACCGCGATGAAGTTGAAGCGCACGCCGAACTCGTCCCAGAACAGGAATTCCGAGACGACGCCGAAGAGCAGCGCATAGCAGGCCACTGTCACCAGCACAAAGGCCAGCACCCGGCCGCTCCAGTGGGCAAGAAGCCGGTTCGGCAGGCACGCCAGGAAAAGCGCCAGCGGGGCCAGCCAGAACAGCGAGGCCGCCGCGTCATAGACGGAGCCCACCACGAACACTAGGGGCAGGCTCAGGCCCCAGGTCACGCTTTCACCCGCATATAGGAGCAGGCCAAGCCGGGTGAGAAAACCCACCGCCAGCGAGAGCGCGAGCAGCAGCGAAAGCAGGCCGAACCTGTTTCTGAGACGGGCCTTGAACCAGCCGTGGAGGATGCCTTTGGGACGGGACGGAATTTGGGTCACGGGCCCTCAGATGCGGCCCCGTCGGAATCGCTCAAAAGATTACAGCAGTGTAATGCACCTGTTGGGAATTTGTCAGACTTGCGCGCCAAACACCCCTCCCCCTAGGCTGGCCTCCGCCGTCACGGCCCCAATTTCCATGCGCATTCTTGTGGTAGAGGACGAAAAAAAGGTGGCCGCCTTCATCGAGGCCGGCCTGCAGGAGCAGGGCTTCGCCGTGGACTGCTGCCACGGCGGCGACCAGGCGCTGACCCTGGCCGCCTCGCGCGCCTACGACGCCCTTGTATTGGACATCATGATACCGGGTCGCGACGGCCTGAGCGTCCTGCGCCGCCTGCGGACCGACAAGAACAGCGTGCCCGTGATCCTGCTGACCGCGCGCAGCGACGTTAGCGAGCGCATCGAGGGACTGGAGACGGGCGCCGACGACTACCTGACCAAGCCCTTCTCCATGCAGGAACTGGTCGCACGCCTGCGCGCCGTGCTGCGGCGCAGGGACGGGGGCGGCGGCGGCGGC
>JAHFTI010000374.1 GCA_023265535.1 Opitutaceae bacterium | reverse complement strand
GCCCATGGCGGCCTGCGCGTCGAAGCCCGTGAGGCGCGTGAAGGCGGGGTTGCAGCGCTCGATGCGCAGGTGATCGCCCGCCTCCAGGGAGCCGCTGAGCAGGCCCTGGGGGTTGGCATGGAAAAGTGCCTCGGCTGCGGACGGGGTGGTGGAAAGCGTGGCGGCGGGGGGGGGCTGGGGGCTGGGCTTCGGGCTATCGGACATGATGAGTCGAGGCGGCATGCTACAGGGGTGGGGGCACTGTGCAACCCAGCCTTGGGGATCATCATGAAAAATAATTGGAAAGGGCTCTGGTTGGGCCATTCGGGAGGGGGGCGGGGAGGAGAGGCTTCAAGCGTGACATGGGCGTGCCGATAGGCACCTTGATCCCATCACACCGTGACCGAACGCCTCATTTCCTTCATGTCCATGCTCCAGGATGCCATCGCCCGCCGCGAGGGGGCCTGTCCCGAGGGCACACGCATGGTCAATTTTCACAAGGGAATCGCCCGCTACAACATGAAGGACGGCAGTGCCTTGCAGGTGCAGGCATTTGTCCTGGCCGACGGGCAGACCTGCCTCAAGGTGGCGCTTTACTGGGCCGGCATCAGTTCCCCGGCGATCCAGTCGGTGTATCCCACCCAGGAGGACTTTGACTACATCAAGGCCGCCGGACGCATCGCGCAGATGTGGATTGATGGGCCGATCGCGGCGGGCATCAGCTTTGGCGGGGAGAGTTCCTCCGAGCCGGCGCTGAGCAAGCTGAGCGCGATCAAGTGAGGCGTGAATCCTGACGCCGACCCGGTGAGCGGGTTCAGGGGCGCAGGTGCTGAATCAATTGTTCCGGGAGGCGGGGCTCAGCCCACGCTCTCAAGCCGCCGTGGAGCCTCGCTGCCACCCTGCAGCCTGTAGGAACCGTAGGCCGGCGTGATGCGGCGAAGGCGCGCGCTGGCGGCCTTTGTGTCATCGATCTCGCTGCGCAAGGAGGCGAGACGTTCGGTGATCGTCCTGCTGATGCTCTCGTGCTGCGACAGCAGCTCGCGGGAGCGCGCCAGGAGAAGGCCCGGCAGTTGGTTCTCGCTGCGCAGTGCTTCGGCGAGCGGGCCCAGATCCTCGACCAGGGCCCAGGAGCGGGAGAGGCTGTCGAGCGTCCCTGTCCAATCACCGTGGCGGAGCTGAAGCCTCGCGTGTGCGCAAAGCTGCTCAAGTGCGGTGATGAGGCGGGAAAAACGCTCGAGGCGGGATTCCATGTGCAGGTCAGGCTACACCCCTGGCCTGTTGAAATCGGCCCCCGTCTTCCTTGCGGAGCATCTCTGCCCACGCGTCACGCAGTTCGCGGACGAAGCGCTCGACCTCGTTGACGGGCTCAACCTTCTTGGTGAGGTTGGCCTCGAAGAGGCGTCGGGTGTAGTAATCGTAAAGGCGCTCCAGGGTGACGGCCAGGTCACCACCCGCTTCGCGGTTCAGGTTGCTCTGAAGCTCGATGAGGATGTTCTGGGCCTTCTGAAGATTGGTGTTGATCAGCTCGATGCGGCGCGGGTTGTCCTCCTGCATGGAGAAACCTTCCTTTGCCATACCGAGAAATTTCAGCACCCCGTCATAAAGCATGAGAACGAGCTGGCCGGGGCTAGCCGTGATGACCGATTGCGCCTGGTAGGCGCGTGCATAGCCGGGGACGGACATGGTTGGGGAGGATTGATGGTTTACTCCGCGAGATCAGCCGACTGCATGAGCATTTCGCTCAGGCGGCGGATGATTTCCCTGGGGGGGTAGTTGCCATCGGCAAGGAGCTGCTTGGCCCGTTCGACGACCTCGGGGCGGACCTCGGGCTGGGCTCGGAGTGCTTCCTTCAAAGTTTCCTGGCTCGACGCGCGGATGCTGTCCGTCTCGGTCGGAAGCGGCGCGGTGGTGCGGTTCTGCGGGGGCCTGGCTGCGATGGCCTCCGGGCGCAGAATGTTTTCAGTCTTGGACGTAGAATTGATCATTTTTGTACTGTGTTGTACGGTCAGCCCTGACTGAGATCTGGGAACGCCGTGAACCTTGTATGCAGGTAGATCGGCCGGGTGCGTTGGGGATTAAGTAAAAATACGTCCAAATCTGGGATGGTCTTTTAAGGGGCTACGACCCAACGCGGAAAGCGAATTCTTTGCAGCCCCTCCCTTTTTCACTCGGGAAACTGTCCCGTGCAACAACAGGGTGAAGCCCTCACTTCCGCCTGGGGGGCAGTGTGGAAAACGCTGAGGTGAACGCGTAGGTGGCGAACTTTGACGGGCTCTGGAGGGCCGTCACGCTCATGTCGGTCGGTGCGTTCGGAGGGGTCAGATCGAGCCAGTACTTGCGGGCGGCGTTGGCCACGGGGGCCTTGGAGCCGTCATAGGTCTCGTCGATGGTCCAGACCAGGCTGCGGTCGCTGATGCGGGCGAGCTTGGCGCGGATGCCGATTGCGATGGGCGGGTACGGGTCGTAACGGGTGATGTCGACGAAGAGCACCGCGTCGGCGCCATACTCGGTGGCGAGGCGGTCAAAGAAATCGTGGGGAAGGGCGTCGACGGAGCGCAGCGTGCGCACCTTGGCGATGCGCTGGACATCCTCGCGGGAGAGGGGAACGCATTCGAAGCGCTGGGACTGGTTGGCGGCGCGGATGATGACCTCGTCGATGCGGACGAGCGCCTCCTCCTGCAATTTGCCGTCGTCGGCCAAGGGGAGCACCACCACGCGCCGGAGGGCGGCGGGAAGGGTGGCCTCGCCATGGAAATTGGCGGGAGTGAAGTAGGGGCCGATACGCGCGCCGTCGAGGGAGGGAACGGATTCGCAGCCGGTGAGGAGTGCGAGGGCGAGAACGGGCCAGGCTTTGAGGGACGAACGGATCATGTCGGGCACACTAGAGGAGGGCCGGTGCGTTCGCCAAGCCTACATACTTCAGCTTTTTCCGGTTTTTAGCTGAAGGACTTGCTCAGCTGGGCCAGGATGCTGTTCGACTTGGACTGGGCCTGCTCCATGGCGATGAACGCCGATTCGAGGACGGAGCGCTGCTGGGCCAGGCGCCGGTTGATGTCGGCGATCTGGGTGTCGATGCTCTTGTTGGCGGAAGTCAGCAGCTCGGTCTGCTTGTCGAGGGAGCCGGTGATGGTGCCGCTGCCCAGGGTGTTGTTGAGGAAGCTGTCGAAACGTGCGCTGAAGCCCGTGGTCTTAGTGCTGAAGAACGCCTCCACGCCCTGCGACTGGTCCTTCAGCGCCGCGGTCAGCTTGGTGCTGTTGGTGACGGCGAGCTTGTTGGTGCCGGAGGTGAAGTCGATGCCGAGGTCGGTCATGCGCTTGACGTCACCGTCGAAGGCGGCGAAGGCCATCTGGCGGAGCTTGCGCGACCAATCCTGCACCTCGCGGTTGCTGGTCAGCGTCGAGGTGGTGACCTTGCCGTTGACGCTGGTGATCTTGGTCTGCTCGTCGATGTAGTCCTGGACGTCGTTGAACTTGAGGATGAATTCGTCCAGCTTGGAGCGAGCGGTGGCGGTGTCGGCGGCGACGGTGACCGTGAGCGCTCCGGTGCTGTTGGCGGTGACGCTGAGGCCGTCGATGCCCGTGGAGGCGCTGGTGAGGGTGTTGCTCGTGCTCGTCAGGGTGCCGCCGTCATTGAGCGTGAACTGGGCGTTCTTGCCGCGCGTCAGGGTGGTGGTGCCGGAGGTGACGCCCAGGGCGGAGAGGAGGTTGCCGGTCGTGTCCTCGAAGGAGAAGCCCAGGTCACCGGTGCTCGTATTCGTGATGTTGATACGGTCGTTGGTGGAATCGTAGGTGGCGGTCACGCCGGCCTTGGATGAGTTGATGCGCCCCAGGATTGTGGAAAGGGAGTCGGTGTCGGTGTCGTAGTCGATGCTGACGCCGTTGATCTTGAAGCTGCCCGTGCCGTCGCCGTTGGGGTTGTCGAGGGCCGCGGTCAGGCGGGAGGAGGAGAGGGCGGCATTCTTGTTCACCGCGCCCAGGCTGTCGGCGCTGGCGAGGCTGGTGGCGCCATCGGCGTTGCTCAGCCGCATCGCGGTGAGGAAATTGGAGGAATCGTTGGCGGCGCCCAGGATGATGGTCTTGCCGGGTGCGGCGGCGAGCTCGAGCTTGTCGGTCGTGGAATTGTAGGTGGCGGTGACATCGCCACCCGTGGCGGTGCCGATGCGGGCGAGCACATCGCTGAAGCTGTCGGAAGCGGCGATGGTGACGGTTTTTCCATTGACCGTGAAGGTGCCTGCGGTGACTGCGTTGGCGGTGTGGAGGGTCGCCATGGTGAGACCGGTGAGGTCGCCGTCGGGGGCAATGGCCCTGCCGATGTTGGAGGCGCCGTTGAAGCGGGAGGCGGTGGCCAGCTGGGTGACATTGAAGTTGTAGGAACCAACGGCGGTCGAGTCGCTTGCGGAGGCGGTCCAAGTGGAGGCGCTCGAGGAAAGGGTGGCACTGCGCTTGCTGTAAAGGCCTGCGGCGGAGAGGGCTGTGGCGGCGGCCTGGAGGCTGGTCAGCTTGGTGTCGAGGATGCCGAGGGCGGAGGCGCGCTTCGTGTTGGTATTCTGCTCGGCCTGGAGGCGCGTGATGGGGGCCTGTTCAACTGCCATGAGTTGATCGACGATGGACTTCCAATCGAAGCCTGATGCGAGTCCGGAAAGTTGTAGGCCAGCCATGAGAGTAGAATGGGTTAGTCCCATATCGGCTTGCGGGTGGTGGGACTTGAGAGCGGGCTTGGGGCGGGGGTGGAGGTGGCTCTGGAAGGGGGAGTTGGGAGGGTGGTTCCTGAAGCTTGCCGCACTTTGCAGTCAAGCCGGAGGGGCCCACGTCGATTGTTTCTACACCAGCATGATCCCTGACTGCGCTACCACCGTCCCCGATGGCCTGCCTCCGCCTGCGT
>JAHFTI010000373.1 GCA_023265535.1 Opitutaceae bacterium | reverse complement strand
CGTGTCGGGGACCTGCTGCATGAGCGCCTTGGAGAGCTCGGCGAGATTGGGGTGCGTGGCCGACGTGGTGGCCGCCTGTGGCGCCAGCTTGGGATCCAGGGGGTCCTTCTGGAAGCGGTTGTCCACGCAGACCGCGAGAACATTGTCGGCGCCGACCTGCAGCAGTGGGGTGAGGTCGAAGCCGAAGGGGGTGAAGCCGCCCTTAGCGATGCCGAGGCGCCGGCCGTTCAGGTAGACCTCCGCCACCTGTCGCACGGCCTCGAACTCGATGAAGACCTTTCGCCCCCTCCAGGCCTCGGGAGCGGCGAAGGTCTTCCGGTACCAGGTCCGGCCACTCCATTGCTCCTGCTCCCCGCGGTGCCCCGGGAGGGACCAGTTGTCGAAGGTGTCGGTGTCGTTGAAGGTGTGAGGGGTGGAGATGCGTTCCCATGCCGAGTCGTCAAAGGCGGCGGCACCGGCCCCCGCCGGATCCGCCTTCACGAAGCGCCAGCCGGAGTTGAAATTGATCGTGGTGCGGGATTCCCGGGCATGGAGCCCAAGGGAAACGCACAGCAGGGTGAGGACGGTGAGCAGACGCAGCATGACGGTTCAGGGACGGGTGTTGAGGTGGGCGCGGCAGCGCAGCAAGGCCTCCAGGAAATAGTAATCGGCGTAATTGAGTGGGGCGTCGATCTCGGTGCCTGCAGGATGGTTGCCGGTGGCATGCTGGAGCAGGAAGCCCCCGTTTTGCCCGGGCTCGGCGAGGTACCGTGGCGAGGCGAGGCTGCGGAGCTGCTCGAGCGCAAGGCCACGCCAGGCCGCCGCCTTCTCCGGGGAGGCGGCATGATCGGCAAGCTCGAACAGGGAGGAACTCATGATGGCTGCGGCCGAGGAATCACGAGGCACCTCCGGCAGGCCGGGAGCATCGAAGTCCCAATACGGCACCTTGTCGGCGGGCAGGCGCGGATGGTTGAGAATGAAATCGGCGACGCGCGAGGCCTGCTCCAGGTAGCGGGGTTCCCGCGTCTCACGGTACATGAGGGTGTAGCCGTAGAGAGCCCAAGCCTGTCCGCGCGCCCAGGCCGAGCCATCCGCCGCGCCCTGATGCGTCTTGCGGCGCAGGACCTTGCCTGTTGCGCCGTCGTAGTCGATCACATGGAAACAGCTGCCATCGGGCCTGAAGTGGTTCCTGAGGGTGGTGTCCGCGTGCGTGACGGCGATCTCCCGCAGTGTCCCCTCCCCTCCCGAGCGGGCAGCCCAGAGCAGCAGCTCGAGGTTCATCATGTTGTCGATGATGACAGGGAAATTGAAGAGGCTGGGGTCGCGATCCCAGGACTTGATCGCGGCGACCACGGGCGAATAGCGTGTGGAGAGCGATTTGGCCCCCTGCAGCAGGATGCCGCGGTAGGCGGGATCGCCCGTGAGGCGGTAGCCGTTGCCGAAGCTGCAGTTCAGGATGAAGCCCACATCGTGGGTGCGCGTGTTGTGCTGCTCGTGGACAAGCAGGGCGGTCAATTCGGTCGCCGCCTTGCGCCACTCGTCCTGGCCCGTGGCCTCGTGGAGGTACCAAAGCGATCCGGGGAAAAAGCCCACGGTCCAATCACGCTCCTTCACCTGCACGAGCCTGCCCTTGGTCACCGTGCGCGGCTGGCGGGTGCGGTCAGGCAGATGGGCGAGCATCCATTCATATTGCCGCGCGGAGCGGGCGATCGCCTGCGAAACCAGGCGCTGGAGAGGGTCGGCAAACAGTTGAAGCCTCCAGCGGGCGGAGTCCCCCGCGAGGCCCCAGAAACGGTCAAGGAGCTCGCGAAAACCGGAGTCCTCGCGCTGTTCCAGATAGCGGACCAACAGGGGAATCAGGGGCTTCCTGTCCTTGCTGTGCAGGTCCTTCCTGGGCCAGGGACGGTCGGGATCCGCATAGGGTGCCAGGAAGGCAAGGGCGCCACGCAGGCTGCGACCATCGGGGGTCCTGAACGCCCACCAGTCGACCCCCACATGGCGGCCAAGCGCGGCGCAGGAAAAGAACGCCTGGAGGTTGAAGACCGAGTAGTCGAGGGACTTGGTGCGGGCCAGCTCGTGCGGCTGGGAGCCATCGGGTTCAACCTGTGTGGCGAGGCGCAGGGTGAGGGCCTCGCTGAGGATGCGGCGGGCCTCGTCCTTCCTGCCCAGAACAAGGGCAAGATGTGCGGTCTGGGCATCGTACCAGCTGCCATGATTGTTCTTGGCGGCGTGCTCATCGCGACCGTTCCTGCTCGTGGTGATCCAAGTGTAGAAGGAGTCCATCCAGGCGCGAAGGGCAGCACGGTCGCCGGCAGTCCACGAGGCGGAGGAACCGATGAGAGCCAATCCCTCATTCAGATCCATCAGCCGCCGCGACTCGATCAGGCCGATGCCGCGACCGGTGCTGCGCCCCGGAATCGCCTGGGCATGCTGCAGGTTCGGATTCATGCGCGTGGCAGGCTCCAGGAACCACACCCGAACGAGGCGGGCAGCCTTGTCCGCATAGGCCTCCCGACCCGTGAACCAATAGGCCAGGCCGAGCGTCTCGACTGAGGAGCAAAGCTGACCGAAGGCGGTGTCATCGGTCTGGTCCCTTCCGGCGGTATTGACCTCGCCGTCACGCTGGATGTAGGGGAGGCCATCGGCCTTGGCCGGATCGGGCCACCAATAGGGGCCGAAGCTGAAATAGTCGTGCCTGTCACCGCTGGCGGCCACCCCCTTTTTGTCCATCACCGAGGCCTCGCGGAGTTCCAGAGTCCTGTCCGCCTCGCGAAGCAGCGCTGCCAGGGAGGGCTTCAGTGCCGGCTCACCGCGCGCCAGGCTCTCACGGGCGGCCTGGAGCGAAGCGGCCGAATGAAGAAGGACGGGCGGCGTGGCCGCGGGGGCCGCAACGAGTGCGGCGAGGCAGGACAGCAGGGCGGCGAGTGAAAGGAGGAAGCGCATGGTCTTCAGGGATGCCAGAGGGTCGGGAAACGGATGGGAAAATTGCGGCGGACCTCCTCGCCGGCGGGGTCGGCCGGCAGGGATTTCCAGAGCGCGAGCCAGTCCTCGCGCCCTGAGGAGAGCGCGCCGAAGAGCAGCGAAGGCTGGCGCACGGGCCATTCGTCCCAGTGCAGCACGTCGGGCGGGCGGGTCCAGGAGGCCTTGTCCTTGAGAAACGGATACAGGAACTCGACGCCGCGCAGCATGCTGCGCCCGCCCGGCCCCTCGTGGCGCATGAGGTCCTCGCCGGGCGTGGAGAGCAGCACGGCCACCCCGCACATCACGTCGAGGTTGAAGATCGAGTAGCCATAGGGCTTGGTGCGGGCGAGTTCCCTGGGGAAACTGCCATCGGGAGCCATCTGGCGGGCGAGCAGTTCCTCCTTGAAGCGGCGGCGGCAGTCCGCGAGCACCGGGGCGTCCTCCAGCAGCAGGGCGAAGGCCGCGGCCTGAAGGACCCAGCAGGTGCCGTGGTTGTTCTCGGCACGCGCCTCCTCGAGACCGTAAGGGTGCGTGCGGATCCAGCCGAGATAGGCTCGAAACCAGTCCTTGACGGCGGCCTCGGTGGCGGAATCCAGCGCCTTGGAGCCGTGCAGCGCGCGCACGCCGAGCGCCACCTCGGCGAGGTGCACGGTGTCGATGATGCCCACGCCGCGTCCGGTGCACACGCCCCGTATCGACTGGGCGAAGCGCAGGTCCGGGTTCATGCGTGTCGACGTATCCACCATCCAGATACGCAGGCGGCGCACCGCCGCCTCGGCGAAACGCTCGTCGTGGCCGAGGTCGTAGGCCGCTGCCAGGGCGGACACGTCGCGCGCAAAGCCGAACAGCAGACGGCGATGGGCGACAAAGTTGTCCGGGTTGGTCTCGCCATCACGCCGGACATAGGGGCCCTGGGGATTCTTCGGGTCGGGCCACCAGTAGTCCCCCTCGGAGGAGAAATCCTGCGGACCGCCCGCGCTGCGCGGATTGCTCACGGAGCAGATGGCGGCGGCGGCCGCCCGCAACGCCTCCTCCGCGAGCGGCAGCACGCGGGGAAGCTCATGTGCCGGGAGTTGGAAGGAGAGGACTGCAAGAAGGCCGAGCATGGGGGAAGCGGGGACTCGTGGTGGGGACTGATATGGGAAACTTCAGGGGAAGCCTAGCATGGGGCCTGAGCCGTAGGTAAAGCCAACGTGGGGATTCCCAGGGCAGTCACCCGACACACCCCAAAGGGAACTCCACCAGGGCCAATCGGCAAGCCCTCACACCCTCGGTCGTTTGTATGAGGCCGCCCCGACCTCAATCGCGCCCAAGGAACCTCAGCACCGCCTCGGTGCGGGTCTGCACGTGAAGCTTCTCATACACCGCATGGATGTGCGTGCGCACGGTGCTCATGCTGATTCCCAGCTGGTCCGCTATCTCCTTGTAGAGACAGCCTTTCGCGAGGAGGCGCAGGATCTCGTTCTCGCGGTTGCTCAGCTGTCCCATGCTGCCAGGCGGCTGCCTCGCCTGATGGAAGTGCGAGACGACCTTGCGGGCGATCTGCATCGACATCGGGGCCCCGCCCGCATGCACATCCTTGACAGCCTGCACCAACTCACCTGCAGGCATGTTCTTGAGCAGGTAGCCGTTGGCCCCCGCCCGCAGGGAGTTGAAAATCAGGTCGCTCTCCTCATAGGTCGTGAGCATCAGCACGTGCAGCTCGGGGCACTGTTTCTTGAGCTGCTCCACGAGCTCGATCCCGCTCATGCCCGGCAGGTTGATGTCGACCAAGGCCACCTGGGGACGCTCCTGGGGGATACCCTGAAGGGCCTCCTCGCCCGAGGCATAGGCACGGCGGCATTCGATTCCCTCAGAACGGCTGAAAAGCTGGAGGAGGCCGTCACGGGTGCCGGGCTTGTCATCTCCAATCTCAAGGTGGAGGAG
>JAHFTI010000372.1 GCA_023265535.1 Opitutaceae bacterium | reverse complement strand
ACTCGGTAGGCGGAGGGACGGCCGGCGAGCAGGAAGGGGCCGCCGAGGTCGAGCTGGGCCTGGTAGAGGTCGTCGGCGCCCACGGTGAGGCGCAGGGAGCCGCGCTTGCGGTCGAAGAAGGGTGACTTGGGGAGGAGGTTGGCGTAGCCGCCGACCAGGCCGGGGCCGAAGTGGGCGGGGGCGGGGCCCTTGACGAGGTCGATGCCCTCGGCGGAGCCGAAGGAGAGGGGCATCTCGTTGCGCTGGTAGGCGCGCTGCATGCCGTTGAGGAAGCTGGAGCCCTTGGCGCCGCGCAGGCTGGGGGTGCCGGGGACGCCGTAGAAATTGGGCTGCTGGGTGCCTGCGCCGAGGCGGCCGAGATCGGCGAAGGACTGGATGCCGTATTCGTCGAGGGCGCGGCCGGTGAGCACGGTGACGGAGCGCGGGATGTCGACCAGGGCGCGGTCGTCGCCGATGATGCCGTCGATGCCGCGGCTGTCGGGGAGGGTGGAGTCTCCGCGGCTGACGGCGCTCTCGGAGGCGATGAATTTCTCGAGTTCGGTGACGGGTTCGGCGGGGGCGGCGAGCAGCGGGGCGGCGCAGAGCAGACCAGCGAGGAGCAGGGAACGGTGGCGGCGGCGTTGGTCTGAAATGCGCATGCTAAGCCGCGATGCCATAGGACTGAACCAGCCCGCGGCAATGGTAATCCGCGCTGCGACTGTCTTGCAAATTGCTGTCGAGGGTGTGGCGCACGGCAGCTGGGTTCAAGGCCCGGGGGGGGGGCTTCAGAGGCCCGATTTTCAGGTGCCAGTATTTTGTCTTTTAACGCCGAAATTCATGCTTAAATGGCAAAATAGTATTACTATTTGGAGCACTTCCGTGAAAAGCTGGGGCAGGACAGGGGCTGAGGCCGGCGAAGGGCCTGGAAAAAGAGAGTGGGCATGCGGCGTGAAAGTGTTTCCATGACCCTTCCATGTCCGACACATCCCTGGCACGACGCATTGAAATCGCCCGCAAGGCAGTGATGGCCCAGACCGAGCTGATGCATCGGGAATTCGGGCGCGCCCAGAGCAACTGGAAGTCCGATGGCACGCGGGTTACGCCGGTGGACATCGCGATCTCGGAGGCGCTGCAGGCGGCGGTGCTGGAGGCGTTCCCGGAGGACCAGTTCTTCAGCGAGGAGCTGGCGCACGAGGGTGAGGCGATTCCGGTGAGCTCACGCTTCTGCTGGATCCTGGACCCGATCGACGGCACGAACAATTATGCGCTGGGCATCGCGCACTGCGCGATCTCGCTGGCGCTGCTGGAGGCGGGGCGCCCAGTGTATGGTTTCGTGTACGACCTTTCGCGGCACAAGCTGATCGAGGGTGGGCCGGGCTTCGGAGTGACCGATGGGGGCGTGCGCACGAAGCTCAAGGGCGAGGCGCCCTCGGGGCAGTCGCTGGTGGGTTTCCACAGCCCCTATGACAAGGCCTATGCCCAGCAGGCGCTGAGCCTGGTGCAGGAGACGAAGATCCGCGGCCTGGGCAGCAGCACGCTGCACCTGGCCTATGTGGCGGCGGGTTTCCTGGACGGGACGGTGGACCACAATGTGCGCCTCTGGGACATCGCGGCGGCGATTCCGCTGGTGTGGGCCAATGGTGGTGAGACCCGTTTCCTGAGGAACGATCCCTTCCCCTTCACGAGTTTCGACCTGAAGATGCCGCGCATTTTCTACATCGCGGGGGACACCCGCATGTGCGACCACCTCGAGCAGCTGCTGGGGGTGACAGGGGAGAAGTGAGGGGAGAGAAGAGAGAAACGAGGAGTGTGAAACGGGAAGTGGAAGTCAGAATCGAGGAGCGGGAAGTGGAAAGTGAGGAGTGAGGCGCAGACAGGGGCTAAAAGGCCCCCGGGGCACGAGGCCGCTGGGCGGGGAGGTGGAGTCATGGTCGCTGCGCATTGGCCTGGAGGCATGCTGTGGGCCGCCCCGCTTGGGTGATGGCAGGCAATCATCCGTTGGCACGGCTGTGCCGCGCTAGTATTAGCACGACTTCGGGCTTGCGTGTCGTCCGGTTGAGTTAGCGTTAAATCCTGGCGGGGCGGAAAATGCGGCTTGTTTTTTTTGGGCGTCATCCAAGCTTTGGGCATTCCCTTATGAAGATCTGCTGCATCGGTGCTGGTTTCGTCGGTGGCCCCACCATGGCCGTCATTGCCCTGAAGTCCCCGGACATCGAGGTCCGCGTGGTCGACATGAACGAGAAGCGCATTGCGGAATGGAATTCCGACACCCTTCCCGTCTATGAGCCCGGCCTGGACGAGGTGGTGCGCACGGCGCGCGGCAGGAACCTGTTCTTCTCGACGGACGTGGACGGTGGCATCCGCGAGGCGGACATCATCTTCGTGGCGGTGAACACGCCGACCAAGATGTATGGCGTGGGTGCGGGCAAGGCGGCTGACCTGCGCTACATCGAGGCGGTGGCGCGCAAGATCGCCCAGGTCGCGACGGGCCCGAAGATCATCGTGGAGAAGTCCACGATTCCCGTGAAGACCTCCGAGACGATCAAGGACATCCTGGCGGCGAACGGCCAGGCGGGCCGCATGCAGGTGCTCTCCAACCCCGAATTCCTGGCGGAGGGCACGGCCGTGGCCGACCTCTTCGCCCCCGACCGCGTGCTCATCGGCGGCGAGCGCACGCCCGAGGGCCAGAAGGCCGTGGAGACCCTTGCGTCGGTGTACGCCCGCTGGGTGCCGCGCGAGCGCATCATCACGACCAACCTCTGGTCCGCCGAGCTCTCGAAGCTGGTGGCCAACGCCTTCCTGGCGCAGCGCATTTCCTCGATCAATTCCGTCTCTGCGCTGTGCGAGGCCACGGGCGCCGACGTGGACGAGGTGGCGCATGCGATCGGCCGCGATTCCCGCATCGGCCCGAAGTTCCTGAAGGCCTCCGTGGGCTTCGGCGGCTCCTGCTTCCAGAAGGACATCCTGAACCTGGTGTACCTGTGCCAGCGCTTCGGGCTGCCCGAGGTGGCGGCCTACTGGGAGTCGGTCGTGAAGATGAACGACTGGCAGAAGGCCCGCTTCTCGTCGCGCATCGTGAGCACGCTCTACAACAGCGCCGCCGACAAGCGCATCGCCGTGCTGGGTTTCGCCTTCAAGAAGGACACCAACGACACGCGCGAGACCGCCGCGATCAACATCTGCCGCGACCTGCTCGCGGAGCAGGCGCACGTGGTCGTGTACGACCCCCGCGTATCCGAGGCTTGGATACGCCAGGAGGTGCTGGGCGCGGGCGTGGAGAACGCACGCCTGACCGTCGCCAAGGACCCCTACGAGGCGGCCCGCGGCGCGCACGTGCTCGCGGTCGTCACCGAGTGGGATGAGTTCAAGGGCCTGGACTACACCCGCATCCACGAGTCCATGGCGAAGCCCGCCCACGTCTTTGACGGCCGCAACATCCTCGACCTTCCCAAGCTGCGTGCGATCGGCTTCCGTGCCCAGGGCATCGGCAAGCAGGAGCCGCAGGCCTGAGGGGGATAACCGTGCTGTCCGCCCTGATAACCGGGGCGGGGGCACAGCGCGGCTGCGGATGCCAGGTGGGGGCTGAGCCGAAGGGCCGGGGGGGGCCTTAGCCCATGGCCCGTGGCGGCTTGGGGTGGGCCGGGAGGCCCCTTGTCTAACGACTGCAAGGTCATGGATCGTGCAGCGGTCGAGGTGGGAGCTTGGCGGGGCGTTCCCTTGTCTAACGACCGAGTCGGAGCCGTCCACTGACGGCTTGTGCCGCGAGGCGGGAACTGCAGGCTGTCCGGTTTCCCTGTTGCGACGCCGTCCGGATCCCCGCGGACGGTGCCCACGTGGGCCACACAATGATCCGTAGCCTGTTTCAGCGCTGTCTTCCGCTCTTCACCAACCGGGGTTTCAGGGTGCTCCTGCTCCTGAACGTGCTCCTGGGCATGGCCTACTCGTTTGTCGGGCCCTTCATGTCGATGTTTGGCACCGACGCGGTGAGGGGGGCGGGCATGACGCCGCTGCACTTCGGCATCTTCATGACGGTGACGGCGCTGGGCGGCGTGGTCATCGGCACGGTGCTGGCGCACTATTCGGACAGCCATTTCAGCAGGCGGCGCATGCTGCTGCTGGGCAGCCTTGCGGGCGTGGTCGGCTATGCGTGCTATGCCTTCCTGCGCGACTATTACGCGCTGCTGGCGGTCGGCACCCTGGTGCTGGGCATCTCGTCCATCTCCTTCTCGCAGCTCTTTGCACACGCGCGCGAGGCGATCCACCACAGCGGCATTCCGGCCAGGGAGATTCCCTTTTACACGAATGCGTTCCGCATGTTCTTCGCGCTCTCCTGGACCGTGGGTCCCGCCATCGCCTCGTGGGTGATGGTGGTGTTCTCCTACCGGGGGCTCTTCCTGTGTTCGGCGGGCTGTTTCCTGGCGCTGATGGTCGCAGTCTGGTTCACGGTGCCCGAGGCGCCGCCGCCCGGGGCGAAGACGGCTCGGGGCGAGTCGATGTTCGTGGTGCTGGGCCGCGGGGATGTGCTGGCTCACTTTGTCGGCTTCGTGCTGGTGTTCGCCTCCGGCACGATCGGCATGATGAACCTGCCGCTGCTGGTGATGAAGACCCTGGGCGGCCATGAGAGCGACATCGGCATCATCTACATCATCGGGCCGATCTTCGAGCTGCCCTTCATGCTCTACGTGGGTGTGCTGGCCACGCGGCACAGCCAGACCCTGATCATACGCTGGGGCGTGGCCATCCTGCTGGTGTACTACACACTGCTCTGCCTGGTGCAGGCGCCCTGGCATGTATATCCGCTGCAGGCCCTGGCGGCGGCGGCCACGGCGGTGACGGCGGGCGTGGCGATCACCTATTTCCAGGGCTACCTGCCCGATCACCCGGGCTCGGCGACCAACCTCTACTCC
>JAHFTI010000371.1 GCA_023265535.1 Opitutaceae bacterium | reverse complement strand
GACGCCGCCTTCAATCGCTTCAACGCCAACGAGCAGGGGGAGATCGTCCAGGAATACCGCCTGCGCGGGCCTCGCAATCGCTGGATCTGGGTGCTGACGCGGGCGCGGGTGGTGGAGCACGATTCGTCCGGCAGGCCCGTGCGCGTGCTTGGCACGATCAGCGATATCACGGAGCGGCGCAACGCAGAGGAAAGCCTGCGCGAGACCGCGTTGAAGTATCGCAGCTACATCAACGAGTCGCCCATGGCGATCTGCCTGATTTCGGCAAAGGGCAACCTGCTCGAGACCAACCCCGCCTTCAGGAACCTCTTCGGCGTGGCCGAGAGCGAGGTGGAAGCCCTTTCGCTGCTCGAGCTGATGGAACCGGTGAGCGTGGACGTCTGCTCCGGACTGCTCGAGGCGCTGGAGCAGCAGGGACGCGCCGAGGCCGAATTGCGCGGACGCCGGCGCAAGGGCGGCGTCATCTTCCTCTCCACCCAAGCGGTCGGCCTCTCGGCGGGGCGCTACCTGGTCTTCTGCCTCGACACCACCGCACGCCGTCGCGCCGAACAGGCGTTGCATGCGCGCGAGTCGATGCTCGAGAGCATCCTTCACACCGCCCTGGATGGCTTCTGGATCATCGACATGAAGGGCACCCTGCTCGAGGTCAATGAGACCTACTGCGCCACGAGCGGCTACTCCCACAAGGAACTCCTCCAGATGCGCGTGAGCGACCTGGAGGCGATCGAATCCGCCTCGGCGATCCAGCAGCATCTCGGCCGTGTGCGCAAGCAGGGTTCCGAGCGTTGGGAAAGCGCACACAGGCGCAAGGACGGCAGCCTGATCGACGTGGAGATCAGCGCCACCTACCTTCCGGTGGAGGACGGCCGTTTTGTCGTCTTCCTTCAGAACATCACCGACCGCAAGAGGGCCGAGACCGCCCTTCGCCAGAGCCAGCGTCAGCTTGCGCTCATCATCGAGGGCTCCTCGCTGGCCGCCTGGGACTGGGACATGAAGAGCGGGGAGGTCCATTTCAACAACCACTGGAGCCGGATGCTCGGCATGGCGGACGCCGAATGCTCGATGAAACATGCCGCCTGGCTCGACAGGGTCCATCCCGAGGACCTGCCGATGGTCAGGGAGGCCCTGCGCAGGCATCTTGAGGGAGAGGTTTCCCATTTCGACTGTGAGTACAGGGTGCGTCGCAATGACAACGCATGGCTCTGGATCATGGACCGGGGGCAGGTCATCTCAAAGGACGCCTCCGGCGCGCCGCAGCGTGCCACCGGCACCCAGCGCGACATCCACGCCAGGAAGCTTGCCGAGGAGCGCGTGCGCCAGCAGGCCGCCCTCCTTGACCAGACCCAGGACATCATCATCGCCGCCGACGTTGCGGGGGTGGTGCGCCTCTGCAATCGCAGTGCGTAACTGTTCTTCGGCATCCCCGTGCATTCCATGGAGGGACGCCCCCTCATGGACCTCCTGCATGACGCAGAGCCGGCAGTGACCCAGGTGATGCTCGAGGACATCATGGAGGTCGGCGATTGGGTGGGCGAACTCCGGTTCAGCTCGGCCACCCATCAGGACCGCATCTGGGACAGCCGCTGGTCCGTGGTGCGTTCTCCCGAGGGCGTGGTGCAGCACCTGCTGGTGGTCGGCACGGACGTCTCCGAGAAGCGTATGCTGGAGTCGCGCTTCCTGCGTTCGCAGCGCATGGAAAGCATCGGCGCCATCGCCACGGGCGTGGCCCATGACCTGAATAATATATTCCTGCCTATTTCATTGGCTGCAAATATGTTGCGTGGTACGGATGATCCGGCGCAACGCCTGAACCTGCACCAGATGATCGACCAGAGCGCCCAGCGCGGCGCCGAGGTGGTGCGCCAGTTGCTGACCTTCGGGCGCGGCATGGATGGGCGGCGGGTCGAGCTGCAACCCTCGCTGCTCATGCAGGAGGTGCGCCGCATCCTCATCGAGACCTTCCCGAAGAACATCTCCACCGATTGCCAGGTGGCCGAGGACCTCTGGACGATCAACGCAGATCCCACCCAGATCCATCAGGTCCTGCTCAACCTTTGCGTGAATGCGCGTGACGCCATGCCCGAGGGTGGCGTGCTGAGCATGGTGGCCGAGAACGTCGTCTTCGACGAATATTACGCGGCCATGAATCCCGAGGCCGAGCAGGGCCCCTACATCGTGTTGCAGGTGGGAGACACCGGCGTGGGCATTTCCTCGGAGAACCTGGACAAGATCTTCGATCCTTTCTTCACCACCAAGGCACCGGGCATGGGGACGGGGCTGGGGCTCTCGACCGTGCATGGCATCGTCAAGGGCTGCGGCGGCTTCATTCAGGTGCGCAGCCAGCCGGGGCAGGGTGCCGTGTTCAAGGTGTACCTGCCGGCCATTCCGCGGCCGGTAGAGGTCAATGAGATGCAGGAGGCGGACGAGCCCATTCCTGGTAACGGCGAGCTCATCCTTGTGGTCGACGATGAGGAGGCCGTCAGGCAGAGCCTCAAGCATTTGCTTGAGAATCATGGCTATAGGTGCATCGTTGCGGCCGATGGACGCCAGGGAATGGTGTGTTTCGTGCAGGGGCGTGAAATGATCCGGGCAATCGTTACTGATATCATGATGCCTGTGATGGATGGCACGGAACTGATCAGGGCCATCCGGCGTCTTTCGACCGATGTTCCCATCCTTGCCATGAGCGGCCTGCCCGAAAAGGAATCTGCGACCACGATGAGTGACGGCCATGCCGACTTCTTCCTGGGCAAGCCCTTTGTGTCGGATCAACTCCTGGCGGCGCTTCACAAGGCGCTGACGAAAAAGCCCTCCGGCGCGACGGGGGCGGGGCCCTCCACTTCGTCGTCGGACACCCCATGACCATGGGCACGAAGGAAAAGCGCGTGCGCGAAGCCCGTCACATGATGGCCTGGCTCTGCTTTGAATGCCCCCTGGGCGGCAACCCGGCTGATTGCCCCGCCCATGCGATGCGCCTGCAGTCCTTTGAGGCGCGCCGGCGCACCTTGGCGCGCATGAGTGACGACGAGTGCCTGGAGCTCTACGAGAGGCACAAGGCCTGCAATCAACGCAAGGAAGCCCTGGCGAGGAGGGAGGCGTGAACGCGGCCGAAGCACCCGCCGGCAGCAACCCGGGCGCGCGCGAGGCGTCGCTCGAGCGGCAGCTTGCCGAGGCGCGGCAGGAGCTGGAGTCGTTCACCTATTCCGTGTCGCATGACCTGAAAAGCCCGCTGCACACGATCAAGGGTTTCGTGGAGATCGTGCTCGAGGATCTGGCCGTGGGGCGCACCCAGAGCACCCGTGATGACCTGCTGCGTGTGCGCGAGGCGGCGGACATCCTGCAGGGGCAGCTCGAGACCATCCTGGAATTGTCCCGGCTGGGTCGTTCGACCTTGGAGCCGCAGCACATGCCTGTGGCGGAGCTTTGGGAGAGGGTGCGCCGTCGCTGGGCCCCTGTCTTTGAGTGCGTGGGAGGGCGCCTGGAGTTGGCGGGCAGCGCGCGTTCGGTGTGGTGCGATCCTGCCAAGTTTTCTGCCCTCCTGGACCACCTGCTGGACAATGCCCTGAGTTTCCGGAGGCCGGAACAACCCCTGCAGGTGCAGTTGCTGCTCGATGAGGAGGGGGCGTCGTTGAAGGGGCAGGTGCGTGACAATGGCCGGGGTGTCCCGGCCGAGCACCTGGAGCGGATTTTTGATCTTTTCAGGAAGCTCAATCCGGAGACCCGCGGGCGGGGAGTCGGCCTGTCCTTCGCGCGCAAGCTTGTCGCCTTGCATGGCGGGCGCATCCGGGCGGAATCCGGTGGACTGGGCACCGGACTGTGCATTCATTTTGAGTTGCCGCTGGCTGCGGGGCGGGCACGGGAGTGACGAGCATGGCCAAAACCGACATACTTCTGATCGAGGACAGCGAGGCTCATGCCGAACTCGTGCGGCGCGCCCTGGTGGACATGGAAGGCGAACTCAGTGTCGTGCCGAGCCTGTCGGCGGCACGGGTGTGGCTTTCAACACACGAGCCGACCCTGGTGCTTTCGGACCTCCAGCTCCCCGACGGCACAGCCATCAACCTGCTTGCCGATTACAGCCATGGCGTGCCTTGGCCGCTGATCGTCATGACCGGACATGGCGACGAGACCCTGGCCGTCTCGTCGATCAAGGCGGGGGCCTTGGATTATGTGGTGAAGTCGCCCGAGAGCATCCGGCACATGCCGCGCACCATTGAGCGTGCGCTGCGCGAGTGGGGGCGCATGCTTGAGCACCGCAGCACGCAGAAGGCCCTGCTCGCGAGTGAGGAGCGGCTGCGTCTTGCCATGGAGGCCACCAGTGACGGGCTTTGGGACTGGGACCTGACCACGGATCAGATCTATTGGAGTGCGCGCAGCTACACGATGCTGGGCTATCATCCGCAGCAATTCACGGTGAACTATGCGGTCTGGCTGGAGCTGCTGCATCCGGAGGATCGGGCGCGCATCGCGGAGCAGCTCCTCGCGCAGATTCGCAACCAGGGTTTTTTCAGCCTCGAGTACCGCCTGCGCACGCAGGAGGGCGGGTGGCGCTGGGTCAATGGACGCGGCAAGCCGGTCGCCTTCGATGCCAGCCATCACATGGTGCGCGTGGTGGGCACCCATGTGGACATCCATGAGCGCGTGCAATCGGAGCAGCGCCTGCAGGAATCGAAGAAGCGCTTCGAGCTCCTGTTTGAGCAGGCCAAGGATGCCATCTTCGTGGCGGACGCCAAGACGGGGATCCTCCTGGAGGTCAACAGCACGGCCGAGCGCATGCTGGGGCGGCCTCGCACGGAACTCATCGGATTGAATTCGGTGGACCTGCATCCGGCGGACTTGCGCGAGCATTATAGGAAGCTTTTTGAGCAGGCGGCCGAGGGCAACCTG
>JAHFTI010000370.1 GCA_023265535.1 Opitutaceae bacterium | reverse complement strand
CCGGGTGTGCCCAAGCAGGCCACCCGCGTGGCGCTGAAGGCCGCGGCCATCAGGTCCGCGATGGCCGAGCAGGCACAGGAGCGTGTCCCCGATGGTTGGGTCGTAGTGTCCGAAGATTCCAAAAATTCCACACATGATGAATACCGTTGGTTTTGGGTGAGAGGGAGCGGTCCGGATCAGCCCTCCAGATCGGATTTGGATCCGGCGCGCGAGCGCTCACGAAGCTCACGGAGAAGGCCCAGGGTGAAGTCGCGGGCAATGTCCTTGCAGCCCAGTCCGAACGACAGGGCGAGGGCCAAGGCGACGGCACCAAAGACGATGTGGACCAAGGGGCTGAGCAGGGTCTTCGCAAAGCCGAGCTGGTCGATCGCCAGGGCGCACACCAGGAAGAGTCCGGCCCAGCGCACGCAGCGGGCGGCGAATTCGGCGTGGCCGTAACCTGCATTGCGCACCACGGTGCGCACGAGGTTGCCAAGGAATTTCACGCAGACAAAACCCAGGACGCAGACGAGCAGGGCCGAGACCAATTCCGGAAGTGCAGAAAGAAGGCGGGCGACCAAGGTGCTTGCGAGATCGAGGTCCAGGAGCTTGGCGACCCGCACCAGGGTGGCGCCGAGCACCAGCCAATAGGCCAGCAGGCCGAAGAGTTGAGCGGGAGTCTGTGTGACATTGCCCTTCCTGAGGAAATCCGAAAGGCCGACCCGCTCGGCGAGGCGGTTCACGAAGAGCAGGGCACAGAGAACGGTCAGGGCATGCCGCAGGACAAAGGCCATAAGCCAGCCTGCTGCGAGCAGGGGCAGGGCCTGAAGCCACGAGGGAAGGCTCGACCAGAAAAACAGGATATCATTGAGGAGCGTGTCCATGTCAGGTCCCTTCCTTGGTTTCAGCAGGGGAGACGACCACCCCGGCTGCGAGTTGCTGGATCTGTTTCACCGAGAGGCCTTGCAGGCCCATGTCCACGACATGTCGGCCCTCGGCGCGGTAATCCTTGCGATGGAGACGGCAGGCCAGGTCGATGACCAGGTCTATGGTCGGAGTAGAGATTCCCAGCAGCCGTCCCAGGGAAGCCATTGGGACCAGGCTCATGGGGACATCCTCCCAGATGTATCGATGTGCGATGGTGGGAGGGGCCTTGATTCCGACATAGGCTCCCGTGTTGCGAATGGCGTCATAGAGGGTGGCCCCAGGCGAGTCATAGGTCCTATAGAGCCACTCACGTGCACTCACGCTCTGCAGCCCCAGGGCAGTGGCCACGGCAATACGCTCCGCATCGACCCCCTCGAGAATATGCGCGACGGAGGGAGTGATTCCCTGAAGGTAGTATTCAAAGTCCCCGCCTGTTGCCTCTATCCAGCCGGCATTGAGCAGGGTGAGAGCAGGGTGAAAGACGGCGCCAATGTTCTCCAGGCTCGTCGAGAGCACATTGTTTCCGGCCACGAAGCTGGGAAAGGCCTGGTCGAGCACCGCCAGCGTCGAAGGGATCCAGCAGGAGGGCAGCGTCGCCAGGGGAACGGCATTCTTGATCTTGAAGATGTGCCCCTCCCCACGGGAGAGAGCCCGGGAGGCATACACGAAGGTCTGGGCCTCGGCGATGACACCATTGAAGGGGCCCCGGAGCTCCTGGATGATGCGCCGGAACTCCAGTGCACCACCGGTTCGCCCAGGATTCAGCACCACGATCTGACCGACCTGAAGGTGTTCTGCCATCAGACGCGCCAAGGCGCGATGGGCCGTGGCAGGGGTCACCACCATGACCACGTCGACATCGGCGATGGCACGGTTCATGTCGGTGGTGGCAAGCTCCACGGGCCCGAAGCCCTCGACAGCGCCGGACAGGGTGACCCCACCCTGCCAACGTACCGCACGCAGGTTCTCCTCGCTCCGATTATAGAGCTTAACGGAAAACCCCATGAGGCCAAGATGGCCTGCCATGCAGAGCCCACCATGACCGGCGCCGACGACGCAAAAACGCAGGGCACGCCCGCGTGCGGCCATGTCAGAGAGAAGGCCGGAAAGTTGAAGATCAGCGGATTCAGGCATGAGTGGAGTTTCCTTTCAGGCGGTTTCGTATCAGCCCAACGCGTTCCTGTGCACTCACCGGGCGGCCCACGGCATCGACGACGCGCACGGATCCCTGATGAACACGGGTGTCCCAGCGGATGGCCTCGGGATAAAGTTCGCGACATTTCCAGAGATGGGGAACAGGCAGGAAGCCTTCTGCAAAGAGGTCATGCATGCCCTTCGCGCTGGTGGGTTCGGCCACGAGCTCGTCGATACCGGAGATGATGATACGGGCCTCCCCGAGCAGGTGCTGGGTGCGGGCGAGGACCTCCACATCGTGGTGCATGTCGGGAATCCCCCCCTGCTGGCGGAGCATGCGGTATTCGAGCAGGGCCTGCCGGGTGATGCGGATGCTGTCGTTCACGATCTCAGGGTCTGCAAGGTGATTGGCCTCGGAGTAACTCACGACATGGATGACGGGAGGACTCGCCACATCCTTGGGCTCGATGTCATCCATGAGGGCGGTGACAGCGGCCAGCTGGGCCATGGCCCGGTTCTGATCGGGAGAAAAATAATCCAGGCCGCCGCGTGGCTGCACGATCACCTGGAAGGAATCATCCTCAAGCTGGCGCACCAGCCGCAAGGCGGCGCGTGCCTTTGCAAGGTCCTGCACACCCCAAGTGGACTTTGGGGTGTTGAGCATGAGCTGGAGCACGAAATGACGGATGCCCTTTGCCTTCGCGAAACGGGCGGCGAGAAAAGAGCTGACGACATAGCTGACGTCGTCGGCGCCGCGGAAGGCGAAGTGGTGGGGTACGTTGGCCTCAAACGGTTTTCCGGAGTCGGCAATGACCCGAAGGGCGGCCTCATGGGAAAGCAGGTTCTGCAGGAGTGGTTGCGAACCGCGGCCATCCAGCTGGCTGAACCACCATAGGGAAAGGGCATGCCAGGCTGTGTTGATGCTGCGTTCCAGGAGTGCGGCCATGCGCGGGATCTGGCTGGTGCCTGCATAACAGCGCAGCAGCATGGGGCGGGAGGCATCCCAGACGGCTGCAAATTCCTCCTCGCTGCGCAGCGGCACGCCACCGCCATCGGCCTTGCCATCCCAATCGCCGAAGAATTCCGATTGGGAGAGCTGCGAATTGCCGATGGAAAGGACATCCAGGAGGCCCCCTTTGGCGAGCCGACGGGACCAGGCCAGGAACGTCGCCACAGCCAATTTCCGGTCGGCACAATAGGGTCCGACATGGGCACGCATCAGGGGCGGAAGGCCATTGATGCGTCCGTGCTCCAAACGGGCCAGAAGGGTGTCCTTGCGCGTGCCAAAACCGGGATATGCGCTTCGGTCGACAGGTCCTACGGCCTGGAAGCGGCCCGAGCGGATCAGCTCCCTGCCGAAGTCGAGGCGGAGTTCATCATAGCGCGCGCCCCGACCGACAGAAGCGGGGATCAGTGCAGGCGGAAGGCCCAGTTTCTCGAGTGTCTCGGAGGGCGTTTCGTCCCCATGGAAAACAGCCACGACTTCCGGGTACAGGCGGGTGACGCGTTCACAGGTCTCGGGCAAGCCGGCGAAGTAGACGGCGTGCAGGGGCCCACCCTCCTGGGAAAGCAGACGCTGGGAATGCAGGAAATGAAGGAAGACCCCCAGATGCTCTGCACCCTCGGCAGGGTCGAGGCGGTAGCTGAACCCCACGACTGTGCAACGGCTGGCGAGCAACCACTCCCGTAGGAGGGCGGCCTTGCCCGGGAGGCGCAAAGCCAAGGCGGCCTCACAGGGTTCCGCGGGGGCGATGGCCACTCCGATGCCGCATTCCTCCAGAAGGCCGGCAAAGGAGGACACACCCAGGGTGTGGGCGTC
Organism: Opitutaceae bacterium; assembly: GCA_023265535.1. Lineage (GTDB taxonomy): Bacteria > Verrucomicrobiota > Verrucomicrobiia > Opitutales > Opitutaceae > MWDT01. The sequence continues at coordinate 1,036 of JAHFTI010000370.1, read as the reverse complement.
GATGGCGGGATGAAGGAGGCCGACACGATCGGCAGGAGAAAGGGAACGAGACATGGGACAGGGCGAATTGAAGGCGGAGAACGTGCGGAGGGTGTCGAAGCAAAAGGGGAATCCCCTCCCCAGAAGCTGCTAACAGGTGTTCCGCCGAATGCTGGGCAGACAAGGGCCGCCCAGGAGAACTCGGGATTACGGCAGGCTGGCTCTCGGCAGGGCGAGGAGACAGCCGTGGCATCGATGAGGCCAGCTCCCCAGCCGTGCCGACACCGTGCCCAACGAGCTGGACCGGGTCGCACGAATTCCCCTGCAGGCAGCAAGCCCGGGAAGGAAGGCGTGGAGAACGGAGGCCATGCGACGAGTCTTATGCCGACCTGTGCCGAGGCGAGAAAAACAGCGTCACTCTTGCTTGCATGCCCATAACTTCTGGTTATGGGACTGATTTCATGGAAATGCATCAGCTCAGATACCTGGAGGCGGTGGCCAAGTGTGGGAGCATCATGGCGGCATCGGCCAGTTGCCATGTGACCCAGCCGGCCCTGTCGGTGCAGCTCAAGAAACTGGAGGAGGAACTGGGAGTGAAACTGCTGGTGCGCAGCGCGCGCGGGGTGGTGCTCACCCCTGCGGGCGAAAGGGCGCTGGTCACGGCGCGAAGGGTGCTGCGTGACGTGGCGGGACTGCGTGCAGACACAAAGGCGAGAAGTTATCGCACCAGCAGCACGCTGCGGGTCTCCATCCAACCCTACGTGGCGACGGAGATCCTGCCGCGCGTGCTCACGGACATGGAGGAGGAGGCGATGGCAAAGGGGCGCCTGGAGTTCCGGGAGCGGACTCCGGCCCGCCTTGTCGAGTCCGTGGCAAATGGAGGGTCCGACCTGGGAGTGCTGGACACAAGTTCCGTCCCCATTGGGGAACTGTGCATGGAGGAATTTGTGCGGGTGCCCTACGCCCTCTTCTGCCACAGGGATCATCCCCTGGCGCAGCGCAGCCGCATCAGGCTGATGCACCTGCCCGCTCATCCCGTGATCCTGTTCGACTACTG
>JAHFTI010000369.1 GCA_023265535.1 Opitutaceae bacterium | reverse complement strand
CTCCGAGCTTGGGCATTTCCATGCCAAGCGTCGCCAGGTCCTCGTTGACGAGCGAACCATACCAGGCGACGTGGACGTATTCGGGCAGGATCTCGATGCGGATGGGCATGCAGGCTGAAGACCTGGGCAGAGGATGTGGTACCGTTTTTCCTACGCAAGTGGAATTGGGGGGGATGCGTCGTCTGCTCCGCGCTTGACCCGGGCCATGGCCGACGCGCTAATCTTGGACATGGTGCCCAGTGTCCTGATTGTCGATGACGAGAAGCACACGCGCGAAGGCCTGCAAATGGCTCTCGCCGACAGTTATGATGTGTCCGTCGCCGCCAATGCCGACGAGGCCTTCAACCTGATGGCGGCCGACGAGTATGATGTCATCCTTACGGACCTTCGCATGCCGGGAAAGTCGGGCCTGAAGGTCATAGACAAGGCCCTGCAGCTTCCGCACAAGCCCGCCGTGATCATGATGACGGCCTACGGCAACATCGAGTCCGCCGTCGAGGCAATGAAGCGCGGGGCGGTCGACTTTCTCACGAAGCCGGTGAACATCGAGCGCCTGGAGCTGCTCATCCAGCGCGCGCTCAAGAGCAAGACCCTCGAGGTCGAGGTGAAGCGCCTCCATGAGCGGCTCGACGAGAAGTTCAGTTTCGAGGGCATCGTGGGCCATTCGGGCAAGCTCAAGGAGACGCTCGACCGCGTGCGCCTCGTGGCCCAGTCCAAGGCCACGATCCTCATCGAGGGCGAGTCGGGCACGGGCAAGGAGCTGATCGCGCAGGCCGTCCACCAGGCCAGCCCGCGCTCGCGCGGTGCCTTCGTGGCGGTGCATTGCGCGGCCCTCTCGGAGAGCCTCCTGGAAAGCGAGATCTTCGGCCATGAGCGCGGCGCCTTCACGGGGGCGGTCGAGCGGCGCGTCGGACGCTTCGAGGCCGCCGACGGCGGCACCCTGTTCCTCGACGAAATCGGGGAGATCTCCGCCTCCACGCAGGTGAAGCTGCTGCGTTTCCTCGAAACCAAGACCGTGGAGCGCGTGGGCGGCTCCAAGCCGATCGAGCTCGATGTGCGCCTCGTCGCCGCCACGAACCGCAACCTCGAGCGCATGGTGCGCGAGGGCAAGTTCCGCGAGGACCTCTATTTCCGCCTCAATGTCGTGCGCCTGCTGCTGCCGCCCCTGCGCGAGCGCAGCGAGGACGTGCCCGTGCTGCTGACGCACTACATCAGGCACTTCGCCGCCGAGAACGGGGTGCCTCCCACGCAGGTGGAGCCGGGCGCGATGCGCACGCTGCAGGCCTACCATTGGCCGGGCAACATACGGGAGCTGCGCAACTACGCCGAGAACATCGTCGTACTGCACCGCGGCGGCAAGCTCACCGAGTACGAGCTCGAGGAGAAGTTCCGCGTCACCACGCGCCCGCCTGCGCACGTGCCGGAGCCCTCGATCCCCGCCCTCGCCGCCAGTCTCTCCGCGCCGCCGCACCCGCAGGGTGGTGGCTCGCCCGCGGGCCAGCAGGGAGCCAGCCTTTCCGTCGAGGACAACGAGAAGCGCCTCCTGCGCGAGGCCCTGATCAAGGCCCGCGGCAACCGCACCCAGGCGGCCGAGCTGATGGGCATCAGCCGCCGCACGCTGCACCGCAAGCTCGCGCAATGGCCCGAGCTCGACGTGATGGACTGAGGCGCGCAGGCCGCGGCGCAGCCTTCCGCGCACCGCACCCTGCACGCACGTGCGTATCCATTCCCAGGATACGCACCGGGCCGCGCCCTCAGTCCACGTACACGAAGACCTTGCGCCCGTCGATCTCCACCCAGCTGCGTGGCATGGGCGGAGTGGCGAGCACCACGAGGCTCTTCGAGGCCAGTGCGCCCTTCCTCCCGTCGTAAAGCGCGTACACAAAGTGCTTCTCCGAGGGGAGCTGGACCAGCACCGGGACCGTGATGGTGTTCGGAAGGAACTTTGCCAGCAGGGCCCGCCCCGCACGCAGGGCCTGTGCCTCCTGCTGCCGCGTCGGCGCCCGCTGCTCGAGGGGCGTGAGCACGCGCAGTTCCGAGGGAACCCGGGTGTGCGGCCAGAGGATGCGTGTCTCCTCGCGCTCCTGTTCCTCCCCCTGCTCGGCGAGCTGCTCGAGGTTTTCGGGGCGCGAGGCCCAGCCATGCATGAAGGCCTCCAGCGATGGGGGCTTGATGCTGGCCTGCCAGCCCACGTAGGCCAGCAGCGAGAAGAGCACCAGCCAGCTGCACAGGGCCGTGGCCTGCAGTCCCATGAAGCGCGGTGGCGTGATGATGCGCGCCGGGGGCGGCTTGAGGGCGGTGAGCTTGGCGATGTCGCCGTTGATCTCGTTCAGGATGGCGGAGAGCTCGTTGGTGCTGCGCAGCTCATTGCGCGCCGCATCGCAGCGTGCCGGGCCATCCATGAACTTCCATGAGGCGGCCTTGGGGAAGTGGATCGACAGCAGGGGCTGGATATTGGCGACCAGCAGTGCACGCATGCCCACTGCGATGAGGGCGGGGATGAAGCCGACCACAAGCCACCCGGGACCCGGTTTCACGAAGGCGAAGAGCAGGGCGAAGCCGCCCCAGCCGCCCACGATCCACCAGATGCGGCCAAACCACCAGGGGCCCGTGCTCAGCGCGCGGCGGAGGCGTTTCCAGAAGAGCATCTCGGCGACCCTGATGCCCGTGGCATAGAGTTCGCCATAACGCTGCGCCGCGAATTCCTCGTGCGTGAGAAACCCGAAGGAGGGCGGGCGCGTGGCGAGGTGGCAGAGGATGAGCTGTTCGTCGATGCCGTGCTTTTCCGCCGCGAAGAGCGCCTGCACCGGTGCCTGCGTGCTGCAGGCATAGTGGGCTCGCAGGTTGGCCAGGAGGGCGGGGACGCGGCTGAGCTGGCAGGAGAGTTTCCAGAAGTTGCAGCTGCCGATCAGGTCGCCCGCCTCGAGCCAGCGTTGCTGACGGGCCTTGTCCTCGGCCTTCTTTGCGTGCCTGCCGATTTCGCCCAGGACACGTGCCGCCTCGGAGTCCGTGAGGTCGAGCAGGGCCAGTATGGGCGGGGAGCAAAGGATGCGTGCGCGCGCCAGCCATTGTCCCGAGCCATCCTCGCGCTCCAGCATTTCCAGCAGCAGCGCCGCATCCATGCGCCGTCCTCGCCAGATGAGTTTCCCTCCGCTGATCTGCTGCAGCTTCACCGCCGTCAGCACGTCGCGCAGGGCCTGGGGCGGGAACTGCATCATCCAGGTGTCGGTGCTGAGATTTCGGATGACCTCCAGCTTGCTGAGCAGGGCCGGCGAGGCGTGTTCCTTCATGAAGGCCGCCAGGGTTCCCGGCTTCTCGGTCTCGAAGAGCGACTCCATCGCCTCGTCCCAATGCTCTGCGTTGCGCAGCTGTTCCGCCGCCTCGGGAATGGTGCAGGCCTGGCCGGCGTGGCGGTAGCAGCGCTCCTTCGTGGGAAGGTTGTAATGCTCGCGTGGTGTGCCGCCCTCGAGCCACAGGGCCAGCTCCTCGTCCCTCCAACGCGCATCACAGGAGGAGGCGAGCAGGCCCCGGAGCAGTAGCTCGATTCGCGGCTGCAGCCCCTGCATGGGTTCCAGCGCGCCCGCCCGCAGATGGCCGTCGAGCCGCTCCATGGCAAGCTGCTCGGAGCGTTCCTTGAGCTCCGGGGTGAGCATGCTGATGTCGCGGTTGAGCACGATTCCCAGCACGTGTTTGCCCAGATGGAGATGCTGGATGACCCGGCCCAGCGAGAAGCTGTCCCAGGCGATGAGCCTGTCGCCCGGCGTGTGCCGGTAGAGGCCGGCGGCCTCAGGCGGGGCGAAGAGCGGGTCCACATTGACGGGGATCAGCTCCGGCTGGTCGCGCAGGGTGCACAGCTCTAGCCCACCGAGGAGTATGCGCATGGGCTTCTCCTCCGACTCCACAAGCAGCGTGTCCGGCCGCAGGCTCAGGTGCACCAATCCGGCACGGTGCAATGCCGTCAGGCCCTCATTGATGGCGCGCACGCAGGCCGCCATCTCCGTCTCGGAAAGGATGCCGTGCGACTGGCGCCAGGCGGCCAGGGTGGGGAATTGCGGCAGGTCGTAGACCTCGAACTGGCGTCCGCCCGCCTCGTGCCTGGCATGCGGGCGCAGGACCGGGACCGACTGGGCAAGATCCTGAAGCAGGGCCCAGGCCTTGGCCCTGCCTGCGTCGAGGGCACGCACGGCGCGGACCTGCACGAGTTTTTGTGTGCCCGCCACGCGTGCCTTCCAAGCCTGACCGGAGCCCGCATCGGCGAGTGTCTCCAGTATTTCATAGGTGCCCAGCCAGGTTTGGCCCAGGACCGGGGTTTCTGCGGAATCAGTGGCGGACATGAGAATGGGTGACGGTGGGGGAGGGGCGGCGAGGGGGGCAGTGCAGCTCAGTAGTCGAGCACAAAGGCCACCTTGCCATCGAGGCTCACGCAGGTGTTGCGTTTGGGGGGGACGCGCACGCGGTACACTTTCTTGGAGGCAAGGTCGCTGCGTTTGGGGTCGTAAATCACAAAGCTCAGGCCATCGTCGGAGGGCACGCGCACGAGGATGGAGGCGCCGATCGTGTCGATGATGTAGCCGCCCACGAGCGAGGTTCCACGTCGTATGCCGAGCTTGGCCTGGATTTCCGTCGGTGGCAATGCCTCCTCAAACTTCAGCATTCGCACCTTCTTGGGCACGGTGAAGGGAAATTCGATGCGGTAGGGAGGCGGAGGCGGGTAGTATTCCAACTCCTCCTCCTTGGGGAACCAGGCACGCAGGAAATCATCCACGGGATTCGGCGTGGCGTGGATCTTTTTGAGCGCGATGCCCGTGGGGACCAGCAGCACCAGCCAGGACAGGAGCGCGATCAGGCGCAGGTTCAGCATGCGTGGCGGCAGCGGGATCAACGCAGGGGGGGGATTGAGG
>JAHFTI010000005.1 GCA_023265535.1 Opitutaceae bacterium | reverse complement strand
CTGCATCAGGTCCCGCACGCTGGCATAGGCCGTGTAATCCTTCGGAAGCTCAAAACGCGTGGCCGCGGGTTCCGCGAAAACCACCTTCCTGAAGGACAGCGAATAAGGCTCGCCCTTCTCGCTGTACTCCACCTTCACGGGAAACTCGCCCATGTCCTTGGCCACCCAGACGATCATCTCCTTGGGCTTGGAGCCAGGCACCGTCACCATGACCTGCCGCTTCACGCAGGGATGGCTCTCCACCGACTCCTCCCCCAGATCCTTCTCCACCACCTTCACCTCACCTTGGGGCTTGAGGGTGGACTTCTGCGACGCATACGCCTTCAGGCTGGGATAAAGCACATAGATCAGGGCCCCGTCCTCCAGGGTCAGCGTCACCATGGGATTGAAGCCGAGCGACAACATCTGGTCCACCGACTCCTGCTCCAATTCCGCACCCTTGAATGTGCGCATGTCCATCTCCGTGCGCGAATTGCCCGAGCGCACCTCCAGCTGCACCAGCATGCTAAGGGAGGTCTTCTCCTGCACCATGTTCACCTGGACCTCCCCCGAGAAGGACTGGAATTTGCGGAAGACGGCCTTCAGCGCAGGGTCGGAACCGAACTTCATGCCCTGCGAACTCCCCCCCGTCTGCGCAAGGCAGGGAAGACAAAGACCCATCACAAGGACAAGGCTGGCGAACAGGGACTGCAGGGGGAACTTCATGGCTTGGGGGTGGCTGGGACAGCACCTTATGGCATTCACTTTCAACCGCAAGCGCCAAGCCCTCCACGCCGCCCCCTCCAATCCCACCCCAGTGTAAATTCCACCCAGCCCGACTGGTAGTCCCACCCTCGTACTTAGGTGGGGTGTCGAGCGGGCCGATTGAGGCGAGTGACTATTTTGCAAGGCGCTTGCCACAAGCCTGCGGCCCGGTTCCTGAACCCGGCCTCACTCTGGCTAGCCCTTTTGCTGTCATTGTTCCTTGGCTGCTCCCACAGCGGCTCCACGGGCAGCCTCGCGCCCAGCGCCAACCGTCTCACGGGAAGCCACGCCCTCCTCCCCGCCAGCCTCGAGGAAAACCTCTTCATCGTCGAGGTGCTGATCAATGACCGTGGTCCCTTCCGCCTCATCCTCGACACCGGCGCCAGCGGCCTGGTGCTCGGCTCGGGAGCCGCCGAGAAGGCGGGCCTCCAGCTGCTCCAAACCCGCGAAGCCCTCGTTCTCGATGCCGCTGGCCGCCAAAGCCACCACCGTCTCGCCAGCGCCACGCAGCTGCAGGCCGGGGCCTTCCGCATCGAAAACCCCGCCTTCGTGCTGCTTCCCCAGGATGAGCTCCTCCGCATCGAGGCGCTGAGCGGCACCCAGTTCGACGGCATCCTTGGCATCAACGCCTTCGCAGGCCTGGTGCTCGAACTCGACTATCCCGCCCAGACCGTGCGCGTCTGCGAGCCCTCCCTCGCCAGGCTGCCCCTGTCCACCGCTCAGGCCTACGCAGGCACCGTGCCCCGCCTACTGCTCAACATCCACGGCCAGGCACGCACCTTCGCGATCGACACCGGCGCCGAATACTTCTTCTCCCTCTCCGACCTGGACTCCGTGCCCTTGGTCTATCCGAAGGACAAGGGCGAATTCCCCTCCGTCCAGGCGGGCGGCGCCACGCGCAACTACCGCTCCCAGCTCGCCGGCTCCATCAGCCTCGGCTCCGCCCAGTGGCAATTCCCGCCCCTCCAGCAAAGCGCGGACAACAGACTCGGTGCACCCGCCCTCGCCCGCAGCCGCCTCACCATCGACTGCGCCGCGCAACGCCTCTGGATCGAGAATGACGCACCCATGCGCTGGGACACCGACACACCGCTCGAAAGGGACGGCCGCGCCGTCAGTGTCGGCGCCCTCCTGCTCCCCGCACGCAACGGCTGGAGGATTGGCGAAATCGATGCGGGCGGCCGCGCCGAACGCGCCGGCCTCAGGACGGGAGACCGCATCACCGCCGTGCGAGGCCTGAATTCCGGCAACCTGCCCCACTCAAGCCCCTTCAGGGCCGGCTACAAGCACCGGCTCACCGTGGAACGCGCCGGCAAGCCCTTCGAGTGTATGCTCGACCTGACTGCGCCCTGAGCCAGTCGCAGGACAGCCTCACCCGGCATGCTCCCCGGCCAGGGACTTGCTGGAGCCCGAAGGCGCCGGCAAACCCGCTCCCCGGCTCGCCTCCGCCCTCCCAAGGCAAACTCAGGTCACGGCCGCCTCATAGCTGCCGTCCCGCCTCCGGGTGACGCAGCCCTTCACCTCGAGCATCATCAGGGTGGCGCCCACGCCCGCCGCAGCCTCACCCAGGCACGCCACCAGGTGGTCGACAGCCAGCACCTCCCCGCCCGCAAAACACCGCAGCACACGCTGCTCCTCGTCGGACAATTCCACGCAACGCACCGAGGGCGCGCGCGCCAGCGAGACCTTGTCCAATCCCTTCAGGTACTGCAGTGCCTCAAGCACCTCGTCCACGCTGGTCACGAGCGTGGCCCCCTCACGGATCAGCTGATGACAGCCGCGGCTGCCGGGCTGGTCGATGCGCCCGGGCACGGCACACAGGATGCGCCCCTGGTCCCCTGCGAAGCCTGCGGTGATCATCGAGCCGCCATCGACGTCGCTCTCCACCACCACCACGGCGCGGCTCATGCCCGACACGATGCGGTTGCGCATGGCGAAGCTCTGCCTGTCGGCGGGCCGCCCAAAGGGAAACTCGCTGAGCACCGCCCCGGTCCCGGTGATGCGCCTCCGCAGCCCCGCATTCCCGGGCGGATAATCGGTGTCGATACCGGTGCCCAACACCGCCACGGTGCGCCCACCCGCGGCGAGCGCACCCTCGTGCGCGGCCGCATCTATGCCCAGTGCCAGCCCGCTCACCACGCAGAAACCCTCCCGCGCCAGTCCCGCCGCCATCGAGCGCGCCACCGAAAGGCCATAGGGCGTCGTGCGCCGGCTGCCGACGATCGCCACGCAGGGGTCCTGACACGTGTAGTGCCCCTGCCGATACAAGCCGATCGGGCAGTCCTGGAGCTCGCGCAGCAGCGGCGGGTACTCCGGGTGGCGGCAGCTCACGAACACGCAGTCCGCCCCGCCCATCCGCCGCTCCTCGCCCGCCAGGTCAAAAAAATCAGGCCAGTGCGCCACCGAGTCGGCGGCCTTCCTGGTCACACCCGTGATGGCAAACAGCTGCTCCGCGGATGCACCCAGGACCGCACACGGATCGCCCCCGAATTCGGCCAGCATGCGATTCATCATCACCGGCCCCATGCCCGGCAGCCCGTTCAGGACAAGCAGGGCCTGGCGTTCATCGAGCGGGACCTCAGCCATCGTCCCGCGCCCTGAGCGCCTCCGGCAGGAAATCCAGGAGATCGGTGGTCATCACGGAGACCTGGCCCTGCCTGCGCGCCAGCAGGTCTGCCGCCAGGCCCTGCCAGAGCACCGCGCGGGCAGCAGTCGCGGACACCTCGCCCGGCCGCTGCGCCAGGAGACCGCCCATGAGGCCGGCCAGCAGGTCGCCACTGCCTCCGCGCGCCAGCACGGGACCGCCACAGAAGGAATGGTGCGCGTGCCCGCCCCAGGCGATGCGCGTGATCTGCCCCTTGAGCACGACCACGGAGGAGCTCTCCACGGAAAGGCCCTCGGCATCCCTGCCCCCCGCCACGCGCAGGAACTCGCCCGCATGCGGCGTGAGGATGCGCGGCGAACGCCCCGCGCGCACGATCGCGGGCTGCAGCGCCTCGGCATCCAGCACCAGTGGCACCGTCGTCTGGCGCACCAGCGCCTCCACCATGGCCATGGTCTCCGGCTCGCGGCCGATGCCGGGGCCGATCACCAGCGCATTGGCACGCGCCAGGCGATGCTCGATCAGGTAAAGTCCCTCGAGGGCCAGGCCGCCGTCGGGCGTCTCGGGCCAGCCCACCCACATCGCCTCCGGCACGCGCGCCGCAAAGGCCGACACCAGCGATTCGGGCACAAAGGCGGTGACCAGGCCCGCACCGCTGCGCAAGGCTCCCAGCACGGCCATGAGCACCGCGCCCGGATACGAGCGTGAGCCTCCAAGCACAAACACATGGCCGAAGCTGCGCTTGTCCGACCCCGCCGGCCTGAACCCGCGCAGGCAATCCAGCAGGTCGGGCAGCAGGATCCAGTCCTTCACCTCGAAGGCGTCCGCCTCAAACCCATCAAAAAATCCCAGGTCCAGGTAACGCACCCGCCCCGCCGCAGGGCAGCTGAGGAGCGGCGTCTTCATGATGCCCGTCGCATACGTGAAATCTGCCCGGAACACCGCGGGCTCCCCCATGCCGCTGGGCAGGTCGACCGCCACGCGCATGCGGATGGGCAGCTGTGCCGACCAGGCGAGCACCGTGCCCGCCTCCAGGTCGAGGGGCGGCCGGAAACGGGACCCATAGATGCCATCCAGGCAGAGATCGTAGGAGGGAAGGCTGTCCCTTCCGCGAAAGACATACTGCTGCACCCGCTCCGGGGCCTCCTCCTGCAAAAGGCGCCAGGCCCGGTCGGTCAACGGCCGCAACTCAGAGGTCCCGTGCACGAAAACCACCTCCACGCGGGCCTCCACCTGCCTGCGCAGGATCTCGCGCGCCGCCAGCAACGCATCCCCGGCATTGTGCCCCTTGCCCGCCAGCACCAGGATGCGCCCTCGCGCCGGGAAGGCACCCAGCTCGGAAAAGTCGGCCAACGCAGCCAGCCCCACCCGCCGACCGGCCTCGCACATGGCCGACCACACGCGGGCTTCATCCTCGCCCAGCACCCGCTGCTCATGGGCCAGGGCCTGGGCTGCGCTCAGGATGGGATGGACACCCCTCATGGCTTGGGCGCCTCCACGTCGGGTTTTGGAAGGGTCTCGCTGGGAACGGCATGTGCCGGAACCAGATGGCGGAGAGCCTCGATACGCTCCCGCCTCAGGGCCGCGGTCTCAGTGAAGACCAGGGGCACATCCACCTGGTCGGACACCGCCATGAGAGGACGGGTCAACACGGGGATGCTGCGGAAAAAATAGGTCCCCTCCTCGCGGTACACCTCGTAGAAATCGGAATAGGCGCCCTTGTCGGAATTCCACAGCGCCACCTCCGTGCGGTCGCGCTCCCAGATCGCATTCTTGCCATAGGCCTCGAACACGGCCTCGACCGTGCTCAACTGGCGGGGCTTCGGTTTGGCGGGAGCCGCCGGAGCCACCGGCGCGGCCTGCTGCACCACCTTCTGGGCCACACCCTGCCCCGCGGACGCCTTCGCCGGCGCCGGAGCGGTCGGGCTCAGGTCCGGACTGGGCCGCAGCAGGAGCCACACAAACCCTGCCCCCAGCAGGAACCCGAGCATCACCCACGAGGGCGTGCGCGAGAGTTTCGCCGCTGATGGCGGCCTCTGGGGTGCGGAGGGAATCTCATCCATGGGGGTAAACGCTTTCCAAAAAGGACGTTTCAGAGGGGAATGGGGCAATCCTAGGCAGGCCGGGAGCCGCCTGTCAGCATTAAATTTATTTTACCTTTTAATTTCGCCCGCACCGCCCTCCCGAACGATGGCCGCCATGGCCATGGCCATGCTATCTGTATGGCTGAGGCTCAACAGGATACGATCGCCGCCCACCTGTTTCAGGAAGGCCTCCCCCTGGCTGTCCAGCACCACCAGGGGCTCGCCGCGCGGCCCGTGTGCCACCGAGATGGACTTCCAGCCCAGCTCCTCGCCGATACCCGTGCCGAAACACTTTGCAATCGCCTCCTTTGCGGCAAAACGCGCCGCATAAAAGGGTTCCGGACGGGCCTTGTCGGCGCAATAGGCGCGCTCGCCGTCCGTGAACACCCGCTCGAGGAACCGTTCTCCCTGCCGCTCGATGACGCCCTGCACGCGCGCCACCTCCACGAGGTCGCAGCCGATGCCGAGGACGGTGGCGCCTGGGGGAACGACGAGACTCATGCGGAGCCGGAGCCTGAGGAGGCGGCGCGGGGGCCGGCCGGGTTCATGCGCTGGTGCATCTCGCGCACCGCCTCGCCGATGCCCGTGAAGAGCGCGCGACTGATGATGCTGTGCCCGATGTTGAGCTCGTGCAGGTGCGGGATGGTGCGCACCTCGGAAATGTTCACGTAGTTGATGCCATGGCCCGCGTTGACCGTGAGGCCGCATTGGTGGCCGAGGGAGGCGCCGAGGCAGAGACGCTTGTACTCCGCCTTGCGGCCGGCGCCGTGGAAGGCATTGGCGTAGGAGCCGGTGTGCAGCTCGATCCAGGGCGCACCCAGCTCGGAACTGGTCTCGATCTGCATGGGATCCGGATCGATGAAAAGGCTGGTGATGATGCCCGCGGCCTTCATGGCCTCCACGCACTCGCGCACGCGGTCGCTGTTGCCCACGACGTCCAGGCCGCCCTCGGTGCTCACCTCGGCACGGTTCTCGGGCACGACGCAGACCGACTCGGGCTTCAGCTTGAGGGCGAACTCGATCATCGCCGGGGTGCAGGCCATCTCGAGGTTGAGGCGGGTCGAAATGCTCTCGCGCAGGCGCCACACGTCGCGCTCCTGGATGTGGCGTCGGTCCTCGCGCAGGTGCACCGTGATGCCGTCCGCACCCGCCTGCTCGGCGAGCAACGCCAGGGTCACGGGATCCGGCTCAATGGGGCCACCACAGGTGGAACCCGCTTCGCGATAACGGGCTTGGCGAACGGTCGCGCAATGGTCGATGTTGAGTCCGAGCAGAATCATATGCGGGAGGGTTTGACGCGATTAAGGTGCTGGCAACTGTCTCTTGCAACAAATGTCCGACTCTTCCGCAACTCCCTCCCCGGCCCCCGAGACCGGGACTACCGCAGGCAAGACCGCACCGGCAGGCCCCGCGCCGCAACGCGAGAACCTCCTGCTGAACATCCTCTTCAACATCGCCGCCCCCAGCCTGATCCTCTCCTGGCTGAGCGAGCCGCGCCAATGGAAATGGCTGGCGGGCCTGCTGGGCTCGGGCGCCTACAACGGCCCCGACGAGGCCTCCGCCAAGACCTTCGCCGCCGCCTGCGGCCTGATCCTCGCACTGCTCTTCCCGGTCATCTACGGCCTCTACGATCTGGTCACCCGAAGGAAGACCAACTTCATCTCGATCCTCGGCTTCTTCAGCGTGCTGCTCACCGGCGGAATGGGCCTGCTCAAGGCCGACGGCATGTGGTTCGCCGTGAAGGAGGCCTCCATCCCCCTGCTCATCGGCGCCATGGTCCTCATCACCCAGCGAACCAAGCGGCCGCTCGTGCGCGAATTCCTCTACAACGACCAGGTGATCGACACCGCCCGCATCGAGGCCGCACTGGCCGAGAAGGGAACCAAGGCGGACTTTGAACGGCTGCTCGCCAGCTCCAGCTACCTGCTCGCCCTGGGCTTCCTCATCAGCGCCTGCCTGAACTTCGGCCTGGCCCGCTACATCCTGACCAGCCCCGCCGGCACGCCCGAGTTCAACACCGAGCTCGGCCGCATGAACGCCCTCTCCTGGCCGGTCATCGTGCTGCCCACGATGCTCATCACGGTGTACGCGCTGTGGCGCCTGCTCAAGGGCGTGCAGACCCTCTCAGGCCTCAGCTTCGACGACCTGCTCCAGCCCCAGCCCGAGCCGAAAAAACCCGAGGGCAAGGCCTGAACCCCAGCTTTGGGGCATCCAATGGCCTCCCCGAGCGTCTAGCCGCGCAAGGAATGCCCAAGCCCAAGCCCAACTCCGCACGCAGACCAGGCCCCAGGGGCGCCGCGCGCGCCCGCCTGCCCGCCCTCGGGCTCCTTGCCCTGCTGCTGGCCGCGACCCCGCTTTCGGGGGCACCCGAAAAGGGTATCCAGGCACCGGATACAAAGGCGGCCGCCCCCGCCGCGCCCGGCCCGCTCGCGATCCCCCCGCCCGCCGGCGAACTCCGCCCCGTGGACAGTCCGATCGCGCTGCCCCCCGTCCGCGTGGCCACCGAGGCCGAGGACGACGGCTTCGACGCCACAGGCATGGGCGCCATGGAGATGGAACGCGAGGAGGCCCCCTTCTCCAACGACCTCCTGGCGAGCGCCTCGGCGCCCGACGACACCGCCTCCCTCATCGAGACCGAGCTCGGCCAGCTCGGGGCCCCGCCCCCGGCCGACCTCTCCGCCGGCCAGTCCCGCCTCGACATCCGCGGCTTCCCCACACCCCGCCTGCGCAACGGCTTCACGCAGCTCGGGGTGCCCGACGTGCTGAACCCCGAGCGCAACGAGCAGATCACGGGGCCGCTGGTTTCCGTCATGGGCCGCGCCGCCCCCGGAGGCATCACCAACCTCGTCACCGCCCGCCCCCGCATCAAGCCCGGCGGCAACCTCGGCTTCAGCGTGGGCACCCTCGACAACCAGCGCGCCTTCCTCGACAACAACCTCGTCATCATCCCCAAGCGCGCCTGGAGCCGCACCAGCCTCTCCCTCTCGCACAAGGGCGGGCCCGAGCCCTTCACGACCCTGCGCCAGCGCAGCTTCGGCCAGTCCCTCACCCGCAAGCTCAGCCGCGCCAGCTCCCTCATGCTGCAGGTCGACTGGACCGATTTTGTGGCGCGCCCCTCGGGCGGCATGCCGGAGTACCGCCTCACCCGCACCGGAAAGATCCAGGGCCCCTGGCTGCCCCTCGCCGAGTTCCACACCAACGGCCCCGACACCGGCCAGCGCAAGCGCCTCGCCAGCGTGGCGCTCCAGCTCGAGAGCCAGGTCCGCAAGAACCTCGCCCTGCGCGCGACCGCCCAGTGGTTCTCCCGCCAGTTCACCGAGGACCGCTTCACCAGGGGCGAGTACCTCCTGGACGAGAAGGTCTTCAGCGGCACGCGCGAACCGCAGCACAGCGAGCAGCCGCTCGACACCCTCAGCGGCGAGCTCGAGGCCACCCTGCGCCTGCGCGCCCTGGGAGCCGACCACAAGCTGCTGGTGTCCGCCGAGGGCAGCCGCACCATGCTGACCCGTTTCCAGCGCGCCCTCTCCACGGCCCAGCGCGCCCTGCTGCCGGCCGACCTGCGCACCTTCAACCCCGCCGCGCCCAACTACTGGCATCCCGTGTATTCACCCGAGGACTACACGCGCGTGCTCAACGACCGCGACGAGACCACGGACCACGCCGCCCTCGTGATCAGCGAGCGCGCCGCCTTCGCCAAGGGGCGGCTCGTCGCCACCACCGGCCTGCGCCAGGACTGGGTTTCCCTCGACATCGTGGACCGCAAGCCCGGCACCGCCCACCCGCACATCGAGGACCGCAGCCGGCGCCTCTCCTGGCACACCGGGGCCAACCTCGTCGTCAGGCCCGGCAAGCTCCTCCTCTTCGCCAACGCCAGCACCGCCTTCGAGCCCTCCCTGCGCGTCGACGCGCGCACGGGCCGCATCCAGGGCAACGAGACCACGATCGGCTGGGAGGCCGGCGCCACGGGCATGGCCTTCACGCGCACCGTCTCGTACACGCTCACGTCCTTCAGCTTCCGCAACCGCAACATCGCCCGCAGGAACCCGCTCTACGACAACCCCATCTACGACGCGGACAACACCCAGCCGCAGCTGCTGGCAAGCGGCGAGGAAAGCTTCAGCGGCGGCATCGCCGAGCTGCGCTGGCGCCCCGAGCCCTCCCTCACCCTGTCCTGCCGTTCCGGATACACGAATGCCAGGACCACCGCCTCGCCCGACCTGCCCGAGGAGGTGGGACGCCAGCTCAGCCGCCTTCCGCGCACCAACAGCTCCGTGAGTGCACGCTACGCCCCCACCGCCGGCTCCCTCAGCGGCGGCTCGCTGGGCCTCGGCCTGGTCTACATCGGCCCGCACACCGCCTGGTACGCCAGCAACACGCGTGAGCGCCTCGACTACCCCGGCTACGCCCTGGTCAACGCCAGCGTCGGCTGGCGCTGGAAACGCGGCACCCTCACCCACGCCGCATCCCTCTCCGTGCGCAATGTCCTCGGTACCAACCTGCTGACGAGCATCGCCCGCGTGGGGGCCGGACGCGAGGCCTCCCTGGGTTACACGCTCATCTTCTGAGCACCACCCTCACAGGGCACAAAAAAGCGAGGCCCAGAAAGCCTCGCATTTTTGTGATCCTTGAATCTGAAGACATCCGACATCCGACTTACTTCAGCACCTTCTCGACAACCGAGTCCTCGAGCTCGAGCGGATGGCCTTCCCAGACGATCTTGCCCGTCTTGTCGACGACCATGGCATGCGGGATGCCGCGGATGCCAAAGGCGGTGCCGAGGGCGTTGGTCGAGTCGATGGCGACCGTGTAGTTCATCGGCATCTTCTTCATGAAGTCCTTCACCACGGCGGGCTCCTCATCGCTCACACCCACGATCAGCAGGCCGCGGTCCTTGAACTTCGCGAACACCTGGTTGAGGTGCGGGATGCTCTTGCGGCAGGGCGGGCACCAGGTGGCCCAGAACTCCAGGATGTAGGGCTTGCCCGTGGTGTCGGCCTGGTTGGCGACATATTGCAGCTGGGCAGCCGGGACGGACTTGCCCACATTGGTGGTGGCGCCGTCACCCAGGGAGCCGAAGCACGAGACCGAGAGCAGCGACACCAGGGCGGCAAGGAGAAGAAGGGGGCGGAATTTCATGCCCAAAGGCTAGCGCCTGCCGGCCTTCTGGCAAGCAGGGCAGGCGAAATTCCGCACGCCTCACTCGCGCTTCAGGCCGCGTGTCATCAGCGAATGCAGCGCCTCGCCCGTCCCCTTGCCCCCAAAGCAGATGGCATACACCTCGTTGAGGATCGGGGCCTCGATGCCGCGCTCCCGGCACAGGCCGTGAAAGCTCTCCGTGGTGCGGTAGCCCTCGACGACCGTCTTGCGGCCGGCGAGCAGCTGCGCCGTCGTGGCCCCCTCTCCCAGGCGCTGGCCGAACTCCCGGTTGCGGCTCCACGCGCCATGGCAGGTGGCCACCAGGTCGCCGAAGCCGCTCAGCCCGTAGAAGGTCTCCGCACGCGCACCCAGCGCCGTGCCCACGCGCAGCATCTCCGCCAGCGCACGCGTCAGCAGCGCTGCCTTGGCATTGTCGCCCAGGCGGCGCCCGTCGCAGCAGCCCGCCGCGATCGCATAGATGTTCTTGAGGCAACCGCCATACTCGATGCCCGCCAGGTCGTCGCTCGTGTAGATGCGCAGGGTCGGCCCGCTCATCGCCGCCTGCAGCGACTCCAGCCCGGCATCGATCCGCTCCGCCGCCAGCACCATCGCCGCGGGCAACCCGCGCGACACCTCGCCCGCATTGGTCGGGCCCGTCACGCCGCCCACCGGAAGCCCCGGCAGCTCGGAGGCGATGACCTGCGAGGGACGGAGATGGGTCCCCAGCTCGAGCCCCTTGGCCAGGCTCAGCACCCAGGGGCGCAGCCCTCGCCCGCCGATCGCGGCCTGCAGCCTGGCCGAGGTCTCGCGCAGGGCCTGCGAGGGGCAGGCGAGTAGGACCGCATCCACGGCCGGCAGCCTGGAGGCGTATTCAGAATCCAGATACAACCCGTCCGGCAGCACGAGCCCGGGCAGGTACTCGCGGTTCTCGCGGGTGGCGCGCATGGCGGCGGCCTGCTCCGCGCGGCGCGGCGCCAGCTGGACCGCATGGCCCTGCCTGGAGAGGTGGACCGCCATCGCCGTGCCCCAGGCACCGGCGCCGAGTACGAGGAAGTTCATGGCTTATTGGAGGAATTTCGGGATGCGCTCGCCCGCGATGCTCTGCTCAAAGGTCTCGCGCGCGTTGATCAGCTCGAAGCCGCTGCCGTTCACCAGCACCTCGGCGGCGAGGGGGCGGCTGTTGTAGCGGCTCGCCATCGAGAAGCCGTAGGCGCCGGCGCTCATCAGGGCCACATGCTCGCCCTCGCCGACCTCCTGCATCTGGCGGTCATGCGCAAAGCAGTCGCCGCTCTCGCAGACCGGGCCGACGACGTCCGCCACCAGGGCACGCCGCGTGGTGTCGCGGCGCAGCGGGACGATCTCGTGATAGCTGTCGTACATCGCCGGCCGCACGAGGTCGTTCATGGCGGCGTCGATGATCAGGAAATTCTTGCCGGAGCCGCGCTTGAGGTACTCCACGCGGGACAGCAGGACACCCGCGTTGCCCGTCAGGAAACGGCCGGGCTCGATCATCACCTCGAGACCGAGCGGCGCCAGGATCGGGGCAAGGGCCTCGCCATAGGCCTCGGGCGTGAGCGGCCTGCGCTCGGCGGGCTGGGCGGCCCACCAGTCGGGGGAACCGCTGGCCAGGGCGTCCTTGTACACGATGCCCAGGCCGCCACCCACGGAAATGTACTCGATGTTGTGCACCGCCTTCAGCTCGGCCGCCAGCGCGGCCAGCTTGCGCGCCGCCTCCTGGAAAGGCCCGATCTCGGTGAGCTGCGAGCCGATGTGCATCTGCACGCCGCGGATGCGCACGTTCTTGAAACGAGCGCAGGCCTCATAGGCCAACAAGGCATGCTTGAGGGGGATGCCAAACTTGCTGTCGCTCTTTCCCGTGTTGACCTTGGCGTGCGTGAGCGCGTCGACGTCCGGGTTGATGCGGATGGAGATCGGGGCGCGCTGCCCCACCAGGCCGGCGATATGGTTGATGCGCGCCAGCTCGGGTTCGCTCTCCACGTGGAAGGCATAGATCCCCTTCTCCAACGCCAGGCGGATTTCCGCCTCCGTCTTGCCCACGCCCGCAAACACGCTGCGCTTGATCGAGCCACCGGCGGCCAGCACACGGCGCAGCTCGCCCCCGCTGACCAGGTCGAAGCCGGCGCCCAGGTTCGCAAACTGCCTCAGAATCGCCAGGCTAGAGTTGGCCTTGGCTGCATAACATACCTGCACATCGAGATTTCCAAAGCCGCGTCTCAGCCGGTCGATGTTCTCGACCAGCGTCGCCGTGCTGTAGACGTAGGTGGGGGTGCCATACAGTTGGGCGACCGCCGCCAGGTCTACATTCTCACAGTGCAGGGTTTCACCGGAGTAGCGAAAGTGGTGCATAGGCTGGGAAAAAAAGCGTGAAAGCGCGAAAGCTGCGGGAATCACCTTGAAAAAACGACCATAAAGTTCCGATGTACCCACTCTCGTGATCAGCTTCGTCAGACGCCTCCTCCACCGCCCCGTGCATCAGCTCGGCTCGCTCGGCCGTGCCCCGCGCTCAGGGCAGCGCCTGCGTAACGAACGCTTTGCCAGCTACCTGGCCTCGAATAACCGCCGCTCACTGAACACCGACCGACAGGACGCCCTTCTCGCCGGCCGTCGCCTGCTGCGCAGCGCCCTGATGCTGGGCCTCGTCGCCCTGGCCGCCTGGGTCGTCGTCGAGAGCGCCTCCGCCATCGGGGTGTTCTAAGTTGTTCCTCGGCTTGCACTTCCGTGCTCGCCATGCCTTCTCCGCGCCCCGCACCATCGCGGGCCTTGCCAAGCACCCACATCACGGCTTTCTGGTCTCGGTGCCCACGCAACCAAAGCCTTCCGCCGCTGGAGCCACCCCGCAGCACTTCCGGCGCCGCAGGCGTTGGCTTGGGTTTGGAGTGGCCCTGTTTGCCGCACTGGCCGTGCTGGCGTTCCTGCGCCTGAATCCCGGGTTTCATCCCGCCGAGGCGGTGCAGTTCCTCCGCGAGGCGGGACCCTGGGTCTACTTTGGAGCCATGGGGCTGCTGCCCGTGATCGGTTTTCCCCTGGCCCCCTTCAACCTGGCCGCCGGCCCGGCCTTCGTGCCCTCCCTGGGCCTGCTCCCGGTGATCCTGCTCGCCTGCGCCGCGATCGGCGTGAACGTCTCCCTGACGTATTGCCTTTCCAAATACACCCTGCGCCCGCTCGTGGTGCGCGCGGCCGCCTGGCTGGGCTACTCCATTCCGGAGATTCCCGCCGACAAGCACCTTGCGGCAGCCTTCCTCGTGCGCGCCACCCCCGGCCCGCCCTTCTTCCTGCAAAGCTGCCTGCTGGGCATCGCAGGCGTGCCCTTCCTCCCCTACATGATCGCCTCCCTGTCCGTCGCCGGCGTCTATGCGGCCCTGGTCATCGCGGGCGGCGACGCCCTGATGAACGGCCGGATTCGCGTGGTGCTTCTCTGCTGCGCAGGCCTCGGGCTCTTCGCCACCGTGCTCCGGCTGCTGCGGCGCAAAGGGGCGCAAGCCAAGCCCTAAAGCCCCTTGAGTCGTACTTGCAATGCCCACCGGCGCTGCAGTAAAGATGGGGTGCACACCTCCCCACCAGCTCCCCGCCATGAAATTCCTCCTCCGTTTCCTGCTGCTGTCCTCAGCACTTTTCCTCGCACACGTCTGCCTCGCGGCAGACGAGGTCAGCCTGCCGATTGGCAACATTGAGATCCCCTCGGAAAAGATCACCACCGAGGACGCTCAGAAGGCCATCATGCGTGCGCTGAACAACCGCAAGTGGACCATCAGGGAGGAATCCGCGGACAGGGTCGTCGCCTACCTCAGGCGCCACACGAACGAGGCGCAGATCACCTTTGTGATCACCGGCCGCACCATCGAGATCAGCTGCTGGGGCTACGACATCAATAGGAACACGGGCGAACGCAAGAAGCCCGAGCTTCCCGCGAGCTGGATCAAGTACATCAAGGCCGACCTCTCCCGCTTCCTCAACGAGGTGGCGATGCTGAAATAGTGATTTGAGACGTCAGATGTCCTCCGCCCCCGCCGGCACAGTCACCGAGCCAAGCCAGCTCGTCCTCCTGGATGAGCGCATCGCCACCGGCGTGCCCGTCCTGGGAGGCGAGGATGTCGAACGGCTTTTCCCCCAGGCGCGGCTCGCGTCCGCCACGGGAGCCTTCAGCCTTTACCAACAGGGCGGCTACACCCTGGGCGTGGCCTCGGCGTGCTGCGCTGGCGACTGCGTAGAGCCAGCGCGTTCCCTCTACAGGGAACTGCTCGCGATTGCCGGCCAGGGCCTGTGTCGCGTCTGGAACTACGTCCCGGGCATCAACCAGACGGACGCGGAGGGACGCGAGAACTACAAGTCCTTCTGCCTGGGGCGGGCCCTCGCCTTTGAGGAGGCCTATGGACGCGGCTTTGAGCATCGCCTGCCCTCGGCCTCCGCGGTGGGCACCGACGGGGACAACCTCGTCGTCATGTTCGCCGCCACCACCGCCAGGTCGCGGCACTTCGAGAACCCGCTGCAGACCCCCGCCTACGAATATCCGGCCGACTACGGTCCTCGTCCCCCCAGTTTCGCCCGCGCCACCCTGGTCCACACGGCGGAAGGCCTGTGCGACGCCTTCATCTCGGGCACGGCCGCCATCCGGGGCCACCGCAGCATCGCCCCCGGACGCACCGCCGAGCAGCTCGACTGCACGATCGAGAACATGCAGGCACTCGGCGTCCACTGCGGCATCGGTCGCTCCCTCGCCGCGGGCGACGGCAGCCAGCGCCACCTGAAGGTGTACCTGCGCCACGCCGGGGACCTGGACTTCGTGGCCCGCCAGCTTTTCGAGCGCCTCCTGCAGCCGACGGACAAGGTGAGCTACCTGCGTTCCGACGTCTGCCGGGCCGATCTCAACGTAGAGATCGAGCTCAGCGCCTTCGGCGTGCGGACCACCGCACAGGGCTGAGCAGCGGCCGGGCCCGGGGTCACCCGGCCACGGCGAGACTCCGCCCTTCCGCTCAGGAGGCTGCCACACCCGCCAGCAGCTCCACGGCCCTGCGGCGATCCGTCTTTCCGCGCTGCGTGGAGGGCAATTCCTGCACCACGCGCACCCGCGCAGGCACCTTCCAGGCCGCCAGGCGGGCACTGAGCAGCGCCCGGGCCTCCTGCACCCCATGGTCGCAGGCCACGAGGGCCGCCAGGCTCTCGGGCCGCTCGGGATGGGCCGCCACCACGACACCGCGCGCCGAAAGCACCGCGCCGATCTCGGCCTCGAGCCCCGCAAGGTCGAGCCGGCGGCCGCCGATCTTGAAGAGGCGCCCCACCCTGCCGACAAGCCTGAGCTCCCCCTCCGGGGTGAGCTCGCCGCGGTCCGAGGGGGAGAAACTGCCCCGGCCCAGCACGGCGGCGCCGGAGACATGGAAGCGGCCGCCGCGGGCGAAACGCAGGGTCACGCCGTCCAGCGGCGTCCCCACGCTGCGCCCCGTCACGGCGGCCTCGCCGCTGCGGTCGTAGCTGATGCCGCCCGTCTCGCTGGAGCCGTAGAAGGAGTGCACGCGTATCGAGAATCGTGATACAAAGGCGGCGGCCTCCGCCGGGTCCAGGGGCGAGCCCGCGGAGATCACGCCGCGCAGGGGGGCGAGCGCGTCGCCGGGCAGCCCCGAGCGCAGCAGGGCGCGGAGGAGGGTGGGCACGGCGGGAAAGAGCGAGGGGCGCCAGCGGGTGCAGTCGGCGGCGATGCAGTGGGGCAGCGGCATCGAGCCGCACAGCACGGGGCTGCCCTGCAGCAGCAGCGGGAGCACGAGGTTGCCCAGGCCGTAGGAGTGGCCGAGCGGGATGAGCGCGAAGTTCGTATCCGTTTCCCGGATACCCATGCTGGAGCAGACCTGGAGCCCGTCCGCGGCGGCCTGGGCGTGCGTGAAGGGCAGCCCCTTCGGCGCCCCCGTGCTGCCGCTGGTGACCTTGACGAGGCAGTGGTCCGCGGGGCAGGCGCGCGCGCGTCCTCCCGTGGGCTGAAGCCCACCCTCTGCCCAGAGCAGCGCCGCACCCAGTCCCGCCGCCTGCCCACGAAGGCGGTCCGCGCCCTCCGAGGCATCCAGCAGCACCGGCACCGCAC
The DNA here is from genome assembly GCA_023265535.1 of Opitutaceae bacterium. GTDB lineage: Bacteria > Verrucomicrobiota > Verrucomicrobiia > Opitutales > Opitutaceae > MWDT01. The sequence goes on along the minus strand of JAHFTI010000005.1, from coordinate 45,466 downwards.
CGGCCTGCTGCAGCGCGAGGAACACCTCCAGCCATGCCGCGCCGTTGGGCACCGCCAGGCCGACGCGCCGGCGCGCAAGCACCGCCCCCGCGGCGGGGCCGGCCAGCCAGGCGTCGGCACCAGCCTGAAGCTGGGCGCGCGTGAACACGCGGCCTTCCGCGGCCTCGATCAGTGCGGTCTCGCCGGGTCCGCGGCGCAGGGTGTCGCGCCAACGTTCGGAAAGCGTGGCCCCCGGCGCACTCATGCAGGCTGCAGGCGTTGCAGGAGCTCGACGTATTCCCACATGGGCCCACGCACGCCGCGGCGGCGCAGCTTGTCCATGGTCTCGTTGAACTCGGGCGGCGGGTCGCCCAGGATCCAGTTGTGGTGCCGCTCGCGGTGCGTGGTGATGCGCGCGAGCAGGCTCTGCGTGGTGAGCGGCGCCTCGATGTAAAAGCGCGGCTCGAGCAGGTAGTCGGCGGGCTTCTCACCGCGCGCCTCGGGATTGCAATGCCGCCATAGCGGCGTCTCCGGATAGATGCGCATGCCGATCGTGCCAAAGAAGAAGGCGCCGGGCAGCTGCGTCGAATGCAGCAGGGTCTCCTCGACCGTCGCCTCCGTCTCTCCGGGGCCGCCGAAGATCAGGAAATGGCTGTAGTGCAGGCCGAGCTCGTGCGCGTAGGCGCTGGAGGCGCGGATCTCCTCCCAGGTGAAACTCTTGCCGTAATGCTTCAGTGCGGGGTCGGAAAGGCTGTCGGAGCCGAACTCGATGTGCTTCATGCCGGCGCGCTTCATGAGCTCCAGCAGGTCCTTGCTCAGGTTGCGCGGACGCAGGAAGCAGCCCCACTGCATGTCGAGGCCGGCCCTCGCCAGCGCCTCGCAGACCTGGGCGGTGTGCTCGCGGCTCGTGTTGAAGACGGAGTCGACAATGAAGGTGTAGTGCACGCCGAGCGAGATCAGGCGGCGCATCTCCTCCACCACCTGGGGCCCGGAGCGGAACCGGCTCTTCTTTCCCTCGATCAGCGGATAGGTGCAGTAACAGCAGCGCAGCGGGCAGCCGCGCTGGGTCTGCACGCCGGGGATGGAACCCTGGGCCACGTAGGCCTTGAGCAGTTCCGGGTCATGGAAGGGCTCGACCGTGAAAAGCTCACCGTTCGGCGTGCGCGGCGCCGCGACCACACGACCGTCGGCCTCCTTCCACACCAGGCCGAAGATGCCACGATGGTCCGCGCCCCGGCTGCGCGCGGCGATCAGCTCCACCAGCGCCCGCTCGCCCTCGCCCGCCACGCCGAAGTCGGCATCCGCCACGGCCAGCAGCTCGCGGGGGAAAACCGAGAAGCCGCTGCCGCCTAGCACCAGCGTGGCCTTCGTGATCGAGCGCAGGCTGCGGCAGCAGGCAACCAGCTCATGGATGAAGCTCTTCGGGTTGTGGCTCTGGACATTGTCCACGTTGCGCACCGACACGCCGATGTAGTCGGGCTTGAAGCGCAGCACCGCCTCCTCGAGCGTCTCGGTGGCCATCTTGGCGTCCCAGCACAGCGGCGTGTGGCCCGCCTCGCGCAGGGCGGAATCCAGGTAGGCCATGGACAACGGATAGACCGGATAGGGCTGGTCGTAGCGGTTGAGGTTGGCGAGCAGGACGCGCGAACCGGTGCTGGTGTGGTCTGAAATCATCGTTGTCTGTGAGGGACGCTCAGGCCCCATCATTCAAGTCGCCCGCGGCCGTTGCGCAAGCAGCTCCGGTGCGGGAACGGGAGAGAATTGCGCCGAGTTCGACGAACAGCAGCGCCAGGAGCACGATCAGGGCCACCATGGTCCCCAGGGCGGCCACCACCGGGATGCTGCTGATGCCCAGGACCGCGAAGGAGGCGAAGGTGCTCAGCGCCGACATGCGTATCGAGGGCGGCACACCGTTGCCGCACAGGCGGTTCTCAATCGAGAAGATGGCGTAGTTGTGGCTGAGGCACACCCCCAGGAAAGCCCCGAGAAGGTGGAAGAGGTTGAGGGTCTGGCCGCAGAGGCCCAGGATGCCGAAGGCGCCGAGGCAGGCCCCACTGGGTATCATGAAAACAAATACGCCCCGGCGCAGGCCGTAGAGCACGAACACGCTCAGTCCCACCAGGGCGAGCCCGATGCTGCTCAGGCGCAGCGCCGACTGGCGATAGTCGGAGAAGAGGCGGTTGAGCGTTGCCAGCTGGCTGGCCAGGAAGGTGCCTTCGGGAACCTGGTCGCCGGGGGAGACCGGGGCGCCTGAAACGGAGGCGAACCAGGCCTGCCCCGCCCGCACCGACATCAGCAGGGCCACGGGCCCTCGCAGCTGCGCCTGGAAGCCCTCCGCCAGGCTGTCGGGGCTGGGGGGCGGCTCGGCACGCCAGCGCCCCCATTCCCTGAAGAAGGGCTCAAAGCCGGACGCCTCAAAGCCGCCGGCCTCCAACTCCCGCCTCAGGCTGGCGGGAAAATCCTGCAGGGAGGGCCTGGCTGCTGAAAGTCCCTCCCATTCGGAGCGTGAGGGCATGAGCAGCGCCAGCGAGAGCAGGCCCTTGCCCGGGTGCCTCCCGGCATGCCAGGCGTCGAGCCGCCCCCAGGCCTCGCGCGCCTGGGCGGCATCCGCACCGACCGAGAGGTACAGGGCACGCCCTGGCTCCTCGCCGAAGAGCCTGCGGAGGGCGGCATCGTTCTCGCGCAGCTCCGGTGAGGGCACCTCCAGCGTGCGGATGTCATCACGCCACTCAAGGCGCCAGGGCCCGACGCAGGCGGCCAACGCACAGGCCGCGATCAGGACCCAGGCCACGACCCGTCCGGGCCTCCCCGCGGGCACCGTCGCCGCCGCGAAGGGGCGGGCGGGCAGGTGGGCGTTCCTGATCTGGGCGAACCAGAGCAGGGCCGCACCCAGGGCGGCCAGCAGGCCCGCGCTCACAAACACGCCCAGCTGGCGGATGAGCGGCAGCTCGGAGAAGAACAGCAGCGAAAAGCCGAGGATCGTCGTGAGCGCGCTCGCCAGCAGGGGCCGCAGCAGGCGCCCGGCGCGGCGGGTGTAGGGCTCCTCCGGATACGCGGGCGGCTGCATGAAAAGGTAGAAGCCGTAGTCCACCGCGACGCCCGCCAGCAGCGAGCCCACCACGAAGACGAGCACATGCACGCGCGGGAAGACCAGCAGGGTCACGCACCAGCCGGTCAGCGTGCTGATCAGCACGGGCGGCACCAGGTGCAGCGAACGGAACACGCGGCTCAGGCAGAGGGCGGCCATGCCGAAGACCGCAGCCAGGGAAAGCAGGTTGAGGCGTGTCATCTCCGACTGGATACGCGCGCGGCTCAGCTCCGCAAAGCGCGCCACCGCCGTCCAGCGCAGTCCGCTGCCCGGCTCGAGGGACGACGCGGCGCCGGCGGCCCGCTGCACGGCCCCGCTCAGCCGGGCCTGGTCGGCCTCGTTCATCGGGTTGCCGCGCATCAGGCCCCAGAGGAGCACCGGTCCCTCCGCGCTCCCCGGCTGGAGCTGCGCATCCTGGAGCTTGTCCACGAGTCCCGGGAGCAGCAGCAGCGGGTCGGAGGGCAGGAGATCCTGGAAGGCCACCGCCTCGGGCCTGCCCACAAAGGCGCCCAACTCGCTCACCGCCCGGGCCGCCAGCCAGTCGGCATCGGGCCCGCCCGCCCCGCCCCCCTCGTCGCGCCAGGCCGCCTGCTGGCGTGCGAGCCAGCCCGGGAAAAGGAGGTTCATCCTGCCCTGGTGCACGGCCCTGCCAAGGGCGTCACGCGTGGCGGTGCCACCCATGGCCTGGAGCTCCTCGAAGGCACCGCTCCCCTCGAGCGACGCCCGCACCGCCTCGCCCGCCACCGCCCTGCGGCCGGTGTCCAGCCCCGCCGGAAGGTCGAGCGCGAGCATCACCACGCGGCCCTGCTTCTCGGCGGCCATGCCGCGCACCATGGCCAGCTCGGGCCGGCGCTCCCCGACGGGGATCAGGTCCAGCACGTCGGTGGAGATGCGTGCGGGCAGGTCGAGGAACCAGAGCAGGCCCGCGCACAGGCCCACCCAGAGGGCCAGCAGGAGGCGCGCACGCAGGGCGAGGGTGCCGGGACTCATCGGAAGAAGCGGCGGCGCTCGGCCTCGCTGAAGCCCGCAACTGTAGTTGAAGTTTGGATACTGACCTCGATGCGCTGGTTGGCCGCCCGGCGGAACTCCATCTTCCTCACCAGGTCGCCCGCCCCCCACACGGTCACCACGCCGATGCGCCTGAGCTGCTCCTTGTCGCGCGGGATGAGGTCGAGCCTCCAGTCGTCGCCCTCGCGCGCACCGCGGATGCTGAAGTCGCGCCGCAGGCTCTCCTCGTCGAAACGCAGGATGGAGAGCAGCGAGTGGGCCAGGTCGGGATTCTTCGGGTCGGAGGGCGCGCCCTTCTGGCGGCCCTTGCCGTCGCGCATCAGCAGCCCCTTCTCATCGAGGATCATCATGCGCTCGTCGGGCTGGGTGTAGCGCAGGCTCAGGCCCAGCTCGGGCGAGTAGCGCATCTCGCCCTGCAGCTTGGCGGGGGTCTTCTTGAAGGGAAACCAGCGCTGCTCGGTGAAGGTCGAGGTGATGGCGCCCTGCGTGGCCAGGCGCGTGAGCAAGGGCGCCCATTCGACCAGTCCGCGCAGGTTGTCGATCTCGGGGCCCGCCTGCTGCAGCTCGGCGCCTTTCGCCAGGGGCAGCCCCAGGGCCAGGAGCAGCACGAGAAGGAAGGAGGGCGCCCGCCTCCACCAGCGCACAAACAGCAGCTCAAGGATCAGTCGGGTGTGCAGGAAGATCATGCGTAGGTTGTCCCTCAGGTAATGGAAATGGGAGATGCCACCCGCCTCGCGCGGGATGTAGCGGCAGGGCGCGGGCACATTCAGGGTCGGCACGCCCGCCCACACGAGTCGGACCGCGAACTCCGGGTCGAAATCATAGCGCCGTCCGAAACGCGTTGCGCGCATCACCGCCACCAGCGGGCGCAGGGGGTAAACGCGGAAACCGAAGAGCGGATCGCGCACGCGCGCCCCGCCCAGCTCGAGCCACACCATCCACACGCTGAGCTTGCGACCATAAAGGCGCAGCTTGGGGGCCTCGGCGCCAAACTCGGGGAGCCCCACGATCATGCCGCCCGGAAGGCCGCGCGCAGCCTCCATGAAACGCATGATGTGCCCGGCCGGATGCTGGCCGTCCGCATCCATCACCAGCGCCGCCTCGAAACCCGCCTCCAGGGCCGCCTCTCCCGCCTCGAGCACCGCCGCCCCCTTGCCCCCGTTGGCCGCACGCCTCAGGACACGCAGGCCGGGCTCGCTGCGCGCCAGTTCCTCGACCGCGGCGAGACTGCCGTCCGTGCTCGCATCGTCGATCACCCACACGGGCTGCCACACGGCCAGCGCCTCGCGCACGGTCCGCAGGAGGCGGTCGCCGGGGTTGTAGCTGGGAATGATGACGAGTTGGGTGGACGACGGGGACATCGGGAGGGGCGTGCCGCGCCGGGCGTGCAGCCCCTGCATGGCGCCCAAAGAGCCCCTCTGGCGCAACCCCATTTTCACGCCCATTGAACCGGCCCCGGCAGGAGTGCCGCACCGGCCTGCCCCCCCGCACACTCAGGCCCGTCCAGGCGCCAACACCTCGCGGATGCGCGCCTCGACCTCCCGCACGCTGTCACGCGTCTCCGCCAGGTCCCCCGCCTCCCAGCGCCTGTCCAGGGTGAGTTCGATCCAGGCGGGCAGCACGGTGGGAGGCAGCAGCCAGTGGCGGCCGCGCGGCACCAGGCCCTCGCTGGCACGGATGATCACCAGCTGCACCGGCGCCTTCGCCCTGCGTGCGATCAGCTCAAAGCCCGGCCTGAGCGTGCCCACCACGGTGCCAGGAAGGGTGCGCGTACCCTCGGGAAACACCAGCAGGGACTGTCCCGCCGCGACACGTTCTGCGGCACCGCGCACCACGTCTACCGCGTTGTCGCCCGCCACGTAGCGCGCCATGATCGCCGCCGGTCCGATCGCCGGATTGCGCATGAGCGCGGGCTTGAAGATGCAGAAGGCGTCGGGGAGCCGCGCCAGCAGGAAGGTGGCATCCAGCAGGCTGGGATGGTTGGCGATGTAGACGGTGCCCGCGGGCAGCTCGCGATTGAAGCCCACCCAGCGGATCTCCAGGACGCGCGAGGCGTGAAACCAGCGCACCCAGAGGTCGAACAGCCTGCGGATCATGCGCCTCACCCCCGGAGCGCGCCGCTCCCGCCCGGGCAGGGGGAGGAGGCAGGCACAACACAGGTTCAGCAGCAGCCCCACCGCCCCGAAGGCGAACCAGGAGAGGTAGTAGGCGATGCAGTGGTACAGGCGCCTCATCGGCTTGAAGGCATGTCCTGCCCGGCCACGGGATTCAAGGCTGTGAAATTATACCAGACATAGGGATCGCGCCTGAGCAACACCTCCACCTGCGTCAGGAACCCCTGGAAATGCACCCGCGCCCGCGCCAGGGCCTCCTCGCGCCGCTCCCCCTCGCGCAGCTCAAAGACGGGTGCCGCATGCAACTCCGAGGTGCCGCACGCCTTCGTCACCCCCACGCTCAGCAGCACGGGGCGTCGAAAGATGAGGGCAAGGTGGTAGATCGTGAAGGGGAAGAGCCTCCGCGCCCCTAGGAACTGGAAAGCCTCCACGCGTGCACTGTGCTCCACGCGGTCGCATTGCATCGCAATGGCGTGCGGGGTGGCCGCGGCGTCCTTGAGGGCAAAGATCATGTCCTGTGGGCGGTTCACCCAGATGAACTTCACGCGCCCGCCAAAGCGCCGTTCCAGCCGCTCCGTGTCGTGCGAGTTTCCGACCTGCTGGCGCACCAGGTAGACCGAATGCTCCCCACGACCGCCAATCTGGAATCCCAGCATGTCCGACACACCCACATGCATCGTGCCCAGGAAAACGGGCCCGCCCCCCTCCATCCAGCGCCGGAAATCCTGCGCCCCCTCGGTGTACTCGCAGGGGATGTGACGCCCGTTCGCGATGCGCAGCTTGAGCATCAGCGATTCCTCGAAGGCGAAAAAATGCCTGAACACCTCGCGCACTCCGGGCTCACGCCCCAGCATCAGCCGCAGGTAGTCGCGGGAATGCCTGCGCTGCTCCCTCATGCCCGCCATCGCAATGGCCGTGCCCAGGCCGCGCAGGGGCCTGTAAAGCCACTCGGGAAGCACCTTGTCCGCGAGGCGAAGGAACGCATACCCCCAGTCGGGACCGGGATTGCGTGCTGCGGAATGCTCGGTCTCCGCGGTCATCAGAACCACTCCAAGGCCAGGCTCCAGCCTGCGCCGGCGTCACCCGAAAAGGGCTGTCGCCGGGCCAGGAGCCCGCACCAGTCGTGAAGCGAAAGTCCCTCGTCGCCGCCGCCGCGCTCCAGCGAAATGCGCCCCAGGCTGCCCTCGCTGCGCACGTGCGCCAGCTCCAGGGCAAAGGCCAGGGAATGCTCGCTCGCCACCCCGCACTCGCGCAGCCAGGTGCCGCGCTCCTCGCCGCCGCACAGGAGCACGCGGCCCCCCTCCTGGACCAGGGCCGTCACCAGGGCCTGCGCCACGAGCTGCCTGCCGCCCGAAAGCGGAAAGAAGCGCCGCAGGGGCGTCTGCCTGCCGATCATGAGCTGCTGCGCCCCGCTGGGATGGATCGAGGTCTGGAAGAGGGTCGGGCTGGCCGTGGGGAAGCTGTCCAGGTAGGCCTCGAGGGAGCGGCTCTCGCCGAAGCCGGAGGCGTACACCAGGACATCCTCGGGGCCGGGGTTGAGCGGCCCGAGCACGGACCCCACCAGCATCCCGAGCTGCGTCATGCGCCGCGCCGCGCCGGCCGGGAAACAGGCGCGCAGGCGCTCGCGCGTGGCGGCGGGCTCCTCCAGGCCTGGCATCTCTGTATTGAGATTCTGGATATACAGTTCAGGCATGGGCGAGGAGCAGCGCCGCGTGGGCGCCGCCAAAGGCGTTTGAGCTGCACAGGACCGCGTCGAAGCCGCCCGTGGCGAAGGGCGCCGTGGCCACCTCGTCGATGAAGCAGGGGCCCTCGGTGCCGACCGTCCCGGGAGCCTGCCCGCGGCGCAGCGCTTCCGTGGCGATGGCCAGTTCCACCAGGCCGCAGCTTCCCAGCGTGTGCCCGAGGCTGCCCTTCCAGCCGACCAGCGGCGATCCGGGGAAACAGCGGCCGAGCGACTCCGCCTCCAGGCGGCCCGCCTCCAGGGTGCCCGTGCCATGGCCCTTCAGCCAGAGGCGCCGCCCCCCCGCGGCCTCGCGCAGGCCCTCCAGCACGCTGGCAAAGCCGGAACCGTCCGCCTTGTTGGCGGTGAAATGGTGCAGCTCGTTGAAAAGCGACTGGGCCACAAGCTGATGCTCGCCGCGGTCGCGCGTCAGCACGGCGAAGGCCGCCCCGTCGCCCAGCGCGATGGAACCGGTCTCCTGCCGGCGGTAAGGCGCGGGCATCTGGCCGTTCAGGATCTTGAGGGCGTGAAAGCCGCCCGCCACGAAGGGACTCAGGAAATCGTAGCTGAACACCAGCACCTCGTCAGCCAGGCCCCGCGCCAGCAGCCGGGCCGCATGCACCAGGCCCAGGTGCGCCGACACGCAGGCATGAGAGAACACCGTGATGTCCGCCCCCCAGCCCAGTTCGCACCGCAGCCACTCCACGGAGGAGAAGGGGGCCCCATGGCCGAGGTGGGACGGATCCCCGCCGTCATGCCGGTAGGAATACAGGCTGCCCACGCCAAAGTTGCTGCTGGTGACCACGATGGGACGCCCAGGACGACCCCAGTCGCCCCCCGGAATGCGTGCCGCCAGGCCACGGATACCCCCGAGCCAATGGGGCAGCGGCGCCTCGTCGAGGCCGCGTCCGGGCATCAGCGCCAGCGGAACCGGATCCCCTCCGCGCGAGCCGAGCACGGGCACGGGAGCCAGGGCGCGACGCCCCTCGCACAGGGCACGATGGGTCTCAGCCACATCGCCAAAGGGGGTGAGGCAATCGTAGGCCAGCAGACGGGCTGATTCGGGGTGCTTGGCCGCCATGCGCCGCGGAAGTTACGGTCAGGAAGGAAGACGGGAGGGTTCCACGCGCGTACGAATGAAGGCGGCAAGGGAGGAAACGCTGGCAAGCGCCTGCTTGGACTCCTCGCTGCTGCTGATCTTGATGCCGAACTCCTTCTCCAGCTGGACAACGAGCTCCAACGCATCGATCGAATCCAAGGCCAGGCCCGAGCCGATGAGCGGCTCGTCGTCCTTGATCTGCTCGGGGGTGATATCCTCGAGACGAAGGGTCTGGACGATGATGTGTTTGAGACGTGTGCAGAGAGGGTCGGCCATACGGGGGAAACGGGCACAGTCAGGAGACAAGCACGGTGCTCCGCAAGCACGCACTGCAGGCGAATGGCAGGGCGGAAAGGCCGCTCCTGCTCAGGTGCGGGAAGCCGCCGCCGCCTTCAGGACCAGGCAGACATTGCTTCCACCAAACCCGCTGCTGTTGTTCAGCATGACACGGGTGGGCTCGGCCAGGGTCGCACGCGGAAGGTCCAGGCCCTCGCAGGCGGGATCCGGCTCCTGGAGGTGGGCACAGCCGGGGATGATGCCCTCCTTCATGCTTAGCGCGCACAGCGCCGTCTCGAGCGCACCCGCCATCGACAGGCCATGCCCGGTGAGGGCCTTGGTGCTGCTCACGCGCGGCTGGCGCGGCACCGCCCCAAACACGCTCCTGAGCGCAAAGGCCTCGGACTTGTCCCCGACGGGAGTGGAGGTGGCGTGGGCGTTGATGTAATCCACCTCCGACGACTCCACGGAGGCGTCCTTCAGGGCGCGTTTCATGGCCTCGATCAGGCCGCGCCCCTCGGGATGCGACATGGCGACGCTGTGCCCGTCCGCCGCCTGCCCCCAGCCCGCCAATTCGGCGTAGATGGTGGCACCGCGCGCCAGGGCCTCGGACTCCTCCTCCACCAGGAGCGCGGCGGCACCGCCCGTGCCGACAAAGCCGTCACGCCGGCGGTCGAAGGGACGCGAGGCGGAACCCGGGTCCGGATTGATCGAGAGGGCGCGCATGGCCGCGAAGGGCAGCACCGTCTCCGCGTGCGGTTCCTCGGCACCCACGACCAGGATGCGCTTCTGGCGCCCGAGACGGATCTCGTCGAGGGCATAGCCGAGCGCATGGCTCGAGGAGGCGCAGGCGGAGACAAAGCCGCAGACCGCGCCCTGGATGTGAAAATGCGTGGCCAGGTTGAAGTTGAGCGTGCCGCTGATCGAACTCACGACCCCCATGGGGTTGCCGCGTTCACCGCGTGCCACGTCGAGCGTCTTGAGGTGATGGTGCAGCAGGAAAGGCGAACCCGCGGAGGCGGTGAACAACCCCGTGTCGACATTGGCGAGATCCGCGGCCCTGAGACCCGCATCGGCCACGGCCTGCTCGCAGGCGCACAGGGCGTAAAGCCCGTGCGGGGCGAGGGAACGGAGGATCTCGCTGCCAAAGGAATAGCCCTCGGGCCAGCGCCAGTCGCGCCACTCGGTGGAGGCGACCTGGAAGCCCTTGACGGTGCCGAGCACCTTCACGGCCACGCGCGGATTGTCGAGCCAGGTGACCTGCTCGAAGCCGTGCCTCAGCTCCCGGAGACTGGCCAGCACGCTGGCGCGATCGTTGCCGATGCTGCTGATGAAACCGATGCCGGTGATGACGGCGCGTCGCATGGATGTGGGGTGCTTGGGGCCCGGGCCTGCGGAAGGCTCAGGAGGCGAGGGCCGTCACCTTGGTCTTCACAAAGGCGCGCAGCTCACCAAGCGTGCGCACCTGCATGATTTCCTCGTTGGAAATGCTGATTTGAAAGAGGTCCTCGAAGAAAAAGACCGTCTCGGCGATGGCCAGGGAATCAAAGCCGATGTCCTCGATCAGGCGCAACTCGGGGCCCCATTGGGTGACAGCCTTGGCCTTGTCGGGCGAATGGTCCGTGAGCACCGCAATGATCAGGCGCGTGAGGGCCTCCTCATCACCCTTGCCTTTGAAGCTCAGGAAATCCTCGGTTGCCGAGGGGGGAAGACGGCGGAGCTTGTCGACGGAAGGGCCCGACGTGGCGGGGTTGGTGCATGCGTTGCTCTGCGTGGACATAGGGCAGACGATAGATGGAGGGGCCCACGCAAAAGCGGAAGCCTAAATCTGCTGTTCGCACACGTGCGTTACCCATTGCCCGCGAGCCATGCGCCCTCCTAGCATTGCCCCATGCCCGACCTTTCCCACCCCTTCCTCCAAGCCTTCATCCCGCTCTTCGTGGCGATAGATCCCATCGGCCTGGCCGCCATTTTCCTGGCCATGAGCCAGGGATCCCCCGTCGCCCAGAAACGGAAGATCGCCTTCCAGGCGACCATCACGGGCGGCGGCGTCTCGCTGCTCTTCCTCTTCCTGGGGGCGAGCATCTTCTCCGCGCTCGGCATCTCGGTGAAGGACTTCCAGATCGCGGGCGGCCTCATCCTCTTCATCCTGGCCGCGCGCGACATCATCCAGTCCCCCTCCGACGAACCCGCCAAGCTTGCCGACGACTTCGGCGTGGTCCCCCTCGGCATGCCGCTCATCGCGGGTCCCGCCACCATCGCGTCGCTGCTGCTGCTCACGCAGACCGTGGGCATGCTGCACACCTTGCTCGCCCTCGGCGTGAACCTCGTGCTCATCATCCTGGCCTTCCGCTACAGCGATGTATTGGCAAAGCTGATACGCCCCGCCGGCCTGCGCGCCATCTCGAAGATCATCGCCCTGCTCCTCGGCGCCATCGCCGTGAACATGATCCGCCGCGGCCTCTGAGCCGGGGCCCACCCGCCACCCCGCAAAAAAAGGCAGGCCGTCACAGGCCTGCCGAAAGGGAAACGCAACGCAGTGCGGCGTCATCCGCCGCCCTGCTCACTCGCGCGCGGCCTCGGCGAGCTTCTCGTCCATCTCCTCGTTCGAGAAGACGCTCTGCACGTCGTCGTATTCCTCGAGCATCTCCTGGAGCTTCACGAGCGAACGCGCCACCGAAAGGTCCGTCACGGGCACCGTGACCGTGGGGATGTAGGCGACCTCGGAGCTCTCCGTGCGGATGCCCGCCCTGTCGATCGCCTGCAGCACGCGGTCGAAGGAGTTCACGGGGCAGCGCACCTCGTACCCCTCCTCGGTCGTGATGACATCGTCGGCCCCCGCCTCGAGCGCCACTTCCATGAGGCGGTCCTCGGTGCACGAGTCGAGCGCAACCAGGATCTGGCCGGCGTGAATGAACTGGAAGGCCACCGAACCGGCGCCGCCCATGTTGCCATTCCAGCGCGTGAAGCACGAACGCACGTCCTGCGCGGCGCGCGTCTTGTTGTCGGTCGTCACCTTCACCACGAAGGCCACGCCGCCCGCGCCGTAGCCCTCGTAAGTGGCGTCCTCGAAGGTGACGCCGGGCAGCTCGCCCGTGCCCTTCTTGATCGCGCGCTCCACGTTGTCCACGGGCATGTTCACCTCGCGGGCCTTCAGCATCAGCGTGCGCAAGCGCGCATTGCCATCGGGATCACCCCCGCCCGCCTTTGCGGCGAGGGTGATGTCACGGCTGATGCGGCTGAAGACCTTGCCCTTGCGGGCATCCACGATGGCCTTGCCGCGCTTGACCTTGGACCACTTGTTGTGTCCCGCCATGGTTACTTGCCAGGCGTCACGTTCTTGACCTTGCGCCCGCCGCGCTTCGCAGCCTCGGCAGCCAGGGCCGCCTCGGCGGCGTCACCCACGGGATCCTTCATCTTGTTGATCACAAGCTGCTGGAGGATCGTGAAGACACCGTTGACCGTCGAATAGAGGGAAAGGGCGCAGGAGAAGTTGTAGCAGAACAGCGCGAAGATGTAGGGCATGAACTTGAACATCTTGGCCTGCATGTTATCCACCGTCGGCGTCGGCGTGAGGTGCATCTGGATGATCATCGTCGCACCCATGAGCACGGGCATGATGTTGATCGGGAGACCCCAGAGGTGGCCCACCGTGTCAGGCGCGCTCAGGTCGGCGGCCCAGAGGAAGCTCTGGAAGCGCAGCTCAGCCGTGCTCTGCAGCATCGAGAAGAAGCCGATGAAGAAGGGAATCGTGACCAGGATCGGCAGGCAGCCGCCCATGGGGTTCACCTTGTGCTTCTTGAAGAGCTCCATCGTCTCGAGCTGGAGCTTCTGCGGATTGTCCTTCCACTTCTCGCGGACGGCGGCCATCTCGGGCTGGATCTTGGCCATGCGCTTGGCCGACTTGGAGGCGGCGAGCGTGAGGGGCAGGAACACCAGCTTGAGCAGCAGCGTGGTCAGAACGATGGCCCAGCCCCAGTTCGGGATGCCCTTGTGGATCCAGGTCATGAGCGTGAGCAGGATCTGGCTGAAGAACTTGAAGAAGCCGAAGTCCATGACCTTCTCCTGGTCGAGCTTGAACACGTCCATGTTCGAGAGGCGGCTGTACTCCTTCGGGCCGCTGTAGAGCGAGCCGCTGAGCTTGGCCTCGGCCTTGGGCGCGAGGGCGGGCACCTCAAAGCGGGCCGAGCCGGTCATGCCGACCGCGGGATGCACGCTGCCGGGGAAGGCGGGAAGCTCCACGCGGCGCGAGAGCAGGCCGATGGCGGGCTGGTCGGGCGTGAGGATCGAGACGAAGAACTGGTTCTGCACCGAGGCCCAGCCGAGCGAGCCGGCGGTCTCGATGTAGGGAAGGGGATTCTTGGAGCCGATGCCGATCCAGCTCAGCATGCCGCCACCCTCGAGCTCCGAGCGCTTGATCAGCGTCGTGTCGCCCGCGATGTGGTATCCATTGCTCAAATACATGCCGACGTCATCCGCGTTGAGCGGGGCGGCGGTGCCGACGCTCAGGAGCGCGCGCGGCATCTGCACGGTCTGGTCGCTGAGGTTGCGGAAGCTCGTCTCGTAGCGGAGCACATAGGGATCGGCGGTGGCGCTGCCCGCGCCGGCATTGATCGAATAGCGGCGGGTGACCTCGACGCGGTTCTCCCACACGGCGCGGAAGACGATCTCGGTGGCGCTGCTGGAGACCAGCTCGTAGGGCGCGTTGCGGTCGAGGCCGGGGAGGTCGACGAAGGCAAGGGCCGGGGCCGCGCTCAGGCGGTTCACCACATAGGGGACGCCCGGGTTGGACTTCTCCTGGTCGTACTTGAGCAGGGCCACCTCGCGCACGGCACCGCCGAAATTGGAAAAGCGGAATTCGGCCAGGTCGTTCTTGAGCGTGTAGAGCTTGGCCTCGGCGATGTCCTTCGTCACCGCCGCGAAGGTCGCGTCGGTGGGGGAGGTCGTCACGGGGCTGTTGTTGGCCTGGTTGGGCCCGCCGGTGCCCGTGATCTCACGCACGGGCTGTGCGGGGGACGGGGGGGAGAGCTTCTGGCCGACGTAGAAGGTGGCGAAGGCCGCGATGAGCAGCACAACACCGATGATGGTATTCTTTTTGTCCATTAACTGAAAGTGGTCCGGGTGTGAAAATCTGACGTGTAAAAGGGTACGAAGGAGCAAGAATCAGCGACGAACGCAAGAAGGAGCGGCGCGATGTCGCGGAGGAACCGGGTCCAGCCCCCCCTTGGAAAGCGGCGTGCAACGCAAAATCCGCCACGCGCCCAGGGCGGTTCCCCTAAAGGCGCCATGCACGCGCAGGGCCTCGGCGGTGTAATGGGAACAGCTGGGATAGAAGCGGCAACCGGCATTCGGTCCGAAAAGCACGGGCCAGAGCGGAGCGATCAGGCGTTGGTAAAGCCGGATGACAAGCAGGAGCGCCCCCGCCAACAGGCCGACCCTGCGGATCTGCAGCCCGCCGCCCTCGCTGACAGGCTCCTTGGCCTCCTGCTGCTCAGTCATGACGGCCCTGTGGATAAGCTGTGAACAAGTCGGACAACGGCTCTCAGCGAGCCGCCTGCCCGGAGTGCGGGCCGGCCTTCTTTTCGGCGGATGCTGCCGCCACCGGAGCCGGGGTCACGGGCGTGGCCGCCCATGCAGGCGCTGGCACGGGCCCCGGGACCGGAGAGAGTGACGCGGCCATCGCCGGCGCTGCCGACACCACGGTGGCTGACCCTGCGGGCGGCACCCCGGAACGGGGCGCGGGAAGCCGGCTGCAGGCCTGCAAGAAGCGTCGCTCCAACTCCTTGAACTCGAACTTCACGCAGCCCGACTTGGCGATCAGCATGAGGTCGAGGCCTGCGGGAATACGCTCCTGATGGATGCGAAAAAGCTCCCGAAGGCGACGTTTCGCCCGGGTGCGGAGCACGGCCTTGCCCACGGCGGCGATGGACGCCACGACGCAGACACGGGGACCGGCGGGACTTTCGGTGGAGGCGTCCACGGGACGCGCGAGCCACCACAAAGTAAAAGCCCCGCAATCCATTCGTCGACCTTGCTCCCGCACGGCGCGAATTTCGCCCTGACGGCGTAGATGCTGTTCAGGGCGATAGCGCATGGGAGCGTCGCACGATGGGACGCGGGGCGCGGAAAAACGGACTTAGACGACCGTCAGGCGCTTACGGCCCTTGTTACGGCGGGCTGCAAGGACTTTGCGGCCGCCCTTGGTCTTGTTACGGGCGCGGAAACCAATCTGACGGGCGCGCTTTTTCTTATGCGGACGGAAGGTGGGTTGCATGGTATGAGACTGATTAAGAGTTAACGGAAGTGCAGAATCCCTTGGCGGCTGTCAAGCAGCTCCTGAGATCCCCTACCCGTTTCCGTGTGCGGGACGGCCGCTTTTCACTCTGAAACGGGCCACGAGGAGAACAATTTCCTTCTCAAAGGCAAGCACTTCCACAAGTGCCTGCCTCGACGGCAAAAAGTTATTCACAAAAGCCACTGTGCAGCGGCCAAACACCCCAGCACCACGCTCCAGGAGGGCGCCCGCAGCCATTCCAGGAGCACAAAGCCCAAAACTGCAGCCAGCACATCCCAGGGACCGTGCACCGCCTCCCGGCACACCGGCTGCCAGAGCGCAGCCAGGAGCACGCCCACCACCGCGGCATTGGCGCCCCGGAGCGCAGCCTGCGCCCAGATCCTTCCGCGCAACAGATGCCAGAAGGGAAGCGCACCACCGATCAGCAGCCAGCCGGGCAGGAACAGGGCGAAGGTGCACCAAAGGCCCCCCACCCAGGCCTGCGGACCACCCTCGATGACCGTCCCCAGGTAAGCCGCGAAGCTGAACAGCGGACCGGGCAGGGCCTGCGCCGCACCATAGCCTGCCAGGAAGGCGTCGTCACTGATCAGCCCCGGCGGCACCAGTTCCGCACGCAGCAGGGGCAGGACCACATGGCCGCCGCCAAAAACCAGGGCTCCGGAACGGTAAAAGCGGTCGAAGAGCCCCGCCCAGGGAGCCTCTCCGCCCGCCGCCACTACCGGCAGGGCCACCAGGAGCACCCCATACAGGATCAGTGCCCCGGCCGCCCAAAGATGCTGCCGGGCCAGCCCCGACTCCGCTGCGACCGGCCCCGCGGGCACCACGCCCCGATACAGGAGCCAGCCTGCCAGGGAGCCAAACACGATCGCGCCCAACTGCCCCGCCGAACCGGGCAGGAGCAGGACGCACGCCGCCACCACGAGCGCCAACGCACGCCTGGGCCAGTCCGGGCAAAGCCTTCCGCCCATCGACCACACCGCCTGCGCCACCACTGCCACCGCCGCAAGCTTGAGCCCGTGGAGCCAGGCCGCCTCGCGCAGCCCGCCGAGATGGGCCAGCCCGTAGGCAAAGCCCACCATCAGCAACACCGAGGGCAGCGTGAAACAGAGCGAAGCCAGCACGGCACCCGGAAAGCCCGCGCGCGCACGCCCAATGGCAAAGACCAGCTGGCTGCTCGCCGGTCCCGGCAGGAATTGGCACAGCGCCACGAGTTCCGCGAAGGCGGCCTCCTCGAACCAGCCACGCCGACGCACACATTCCTCGTGGAAATAGCCGATGTGCGCCGCCGGCCCGCCGAAGGAACTGCAGCCCAGCCGCAGAAAAACAAGGAGGAGCTCCGTAAGGCGCATGCGCATGCGCACCCAGAGCTAGACATCCCTCCCCGGAGAAGAAAGTGGAATCGGTGGGAAAAGCCACCCCGCCACGGCCCCGGGGCCTCAGCGGCTCTTGGCGGGGGCCTTTGCCCCCTGCAGCTCCGGCCCCGCAGGAATGGCCTGCACCAGCGCCTTCACGGCCGGCGCCACCTTGCCCCGCTGCCACACCACCAGGAAGTCCCAAGTCACCCCGGGCGCATCGATGGGCACGGAGACGACACCCGCCGCGGGCACGTCGCACACATAGCTCGGGGCAATCACCACGGCGCGTTCGCTCACCACCAGCGAGAGGGCGTGCACCAGGCTGTCGGATTCCATCAGGAAGCGCGGTTTGAAGCCCGCCTGGCGGCACAGGCGCGTGATCCAGCGGTCGCGCCCCGGCACATGCGCATCGGGCACGCCGATGAAGAGCTCCTCGCGCAGGTCCTCCATGCGCACGCGCTCCCGCCCCGCCAAGGGATGCTGCTCGGGCAGGACCACCACCAGCGAGAGCGTGGCCACGCGGCGCGTGTAAAAATCCTTCGCCGCCACCGCGCCCTCCTGCCCCACGAGCGCCACGTCGATCTCGCCCTTGCGCAGGGCCTCGAGCTGCTCGCCCGGCGACAGGTCGAAGAGCTTCACCTGCACCTCCGGGTGCTCGCGGCGCAGCACTGCCAGCGCCGGATTGAGGTAGATCCGCCCCGCCGAAAGGATGTAACCCACGCGCAGCGTGCTGCGCTGCCCGCGCGCATGCTGGCGCACCGCCTCCACCGCCTCGTCAAACCCCGCCAGCAACGGCTTCATCCGGCGCGCAAAATCCTGCCCCGCCGCCGTGGCCGCCACGCCCCCGGCGGTGCGCTCCAGCAGCAGGCCCCCCAACTCATGCTCGAGCGACTGCATCTGCCGCGTCAGCGACGACTGCGCCAGGTGCAGGCGCACAGCCGCGCGGTTGAGGCTGCCCTCCTCGAGGACCACCAGGAATGCCCTGACCGTATCCGTGTTCATCCCTCCTTGTTATGCATTTTCTGCATATGCGCAAGCCGTCCTGAGCATTAGCATATCTTGGCACACCGTGCTACCTTGCTTATATGACAACCACGTCCAACACCGCCAAGGTCCTCCGCTGGACCGCCCTGCTGCTCCTCCTGGGCAGCCTCGGCGCCTGGGGCCTGGGAGGCGCCAACCGCGGCTGGACGCGCACCGAGTCCACCACGATCGCCCGCGACGAGATCACGGGACTCGACTATCCGGTCACGACCCGGGCCTTCCAGCCCGGTGTCGACCTGCTCGGCGCAGCGCTGGGCCTGGCCGCCGTGCTCGGTGCGGTTTCCTGGAAACTCTCCCGCAAGGCCGCGGCCCAGGCCACCTGAGTCCCGCCAGCGCTCAACGCCGAGCCACCGGCCCTCGCCCCCGACCGGGCACGGCCCCAAAACCCACCCACCCCCTTTTTCCACGTCCTCTTCCAACACTCCATCACAACTGACACATCATGAAACTCGTCACCCAGCTCCTCGCCTCCGCCGCCCTCCTGTCCAGCGCCGTCGCCTTCGCCGCGCCGCTCTCCTTTGATTTCAAGGACCCGAAGGGCGTGAACAACGTCCTGTTCAACCTGGACGCTCCCCTCGAGGCCATCAGCGGCACCGGCACCGGCATCGCCGGCACGGTCAGCTTCGACCCCGCCAATCCCGCCGCCACCACGGGCAGGATCACCCTCGCCACCTCCTCGCTCACCGTCGGCAACCCGATGATGAAGGACCACCTCCAGGGCAAGATGTGGCTCGATGTGGCCACCCATCCCGAGATCAGCTTCGAGGCCACCGCCCTCTCCAACGTCAAGACCGTCGGTGACAAGACCACCGCCACGGTGACCGGCAAGCTCACCATCAAGGGCGTGACCAAGGAACTCTCCGCCCCCGTCAGCCTCACCTACCTGCCCGGCAAGCTCGGCGCCCGCATGGGCAAGGCCGACCTGAAGGGCGACCTCCTCGTGCTGCGCACCCAATTCAGCGTGAACCGCAGCGAGTTCGGCATCATGCCCGGCAAGAACACCGAGAAGGTGTCCGAGACGATCGACCTGACGCTCAACCTCGCCGGCGCCGCCGCCCAGAACTGAGCGGGACACCGTCCAAGACCGCCTTCCGGGAGGGCGCCCGTCCCGGAGGGCGCGCGCCTGCTGTAGTTGAACTCTTGATACACTTGACCCGCGCGCTTCAGTCGCGGGCAGGGCACTGGGACCGGAATCAGCCTGATCGGGCGGGTTCCGGTCCCTCCGTTTTTACGCCCTTGCGCCGGGCCCGTCCGGCGCACAGCATGCCCCCATGTCCACGGCTACCCCACCCACCATGGTCACCGGACTTGGCCAGATTGCGTATGCGGTCGAGAACGTCGAGCGCAGCACGAAATTCCTGCGCGACCAAGTCGGTCTCCCCTTTCTCTTCAGCGCGCCCCCCGGCCTGAGCTTCTTCGACCTGGGCGGGGTGCGCCTCATGATCGGCCGCCCGCAGGGGGCCGGCGTGGTCGGCGCTAACTCGGTGCTGTACCTGCGCTGCGGGGACATCCAGGCCGCGCACCGGGAGCTGAGCGCGCGCGGCGTGCACTTCGACCGCGAACCGATGGCCCTGGCCCGCATGCCGGACCACGAGCTCTGGATGGCCTTCTTCCGCGACCCTGACGGAAACCTGCTCGCCCTCATGGAGGAGCGCCGCTGAGCGCGCGGGGGCCCCGGCCGGGGGGCCGGTGTAGTTGAGTTTTGAATACAAAAAAGCGCCGGGCTTTCGCCCGGCGCCGAAGTTTGGAAAAGGCGGCGTCAACCGGACGCCGCCTCGCTTATGGGAATCGGGCTCGCCTTAGAACTCGAAGGCGTTGGTCAGCTCCCAGGTCATGCCCTCGGCGATGCGGTAGCTCGACGGGGTCATCTTGTCGACCGTGGCAGCCGGGTTCATGCCGAACACAACGAGGTGCTTGCTCTCACCCACATTGCGCAGGTTGGCCTGAATGCGCCAGTTGATGCCCTTGGAGATCTTCTTGGTGTAGCCGAACCACATGTCGAGATGGTCCTCGGAAGCGCCCTTGTAAGGCTTCTTCGGATCCAGGCCGATCACGCTGCCTGCGGCATTGGTCCTGAAGGCATAGCCAAGGACCTGACCCGCCTGCCAACGATAACCACCGCCGACGAAGGCACCCTTGAGCAGGCCCTTGTCGAAGCTGTAGCTGGCGATGCCGTTGACCTTCCACTCGGAGAGCTCACCCACGCCCAGGCCAGCCTTGTTGAGCTGGAAGGTGTAGGGGGCCCAGATCGTGCTGTAATAGGCCTTGCGGAAGGAGTCACCACCACCCCACCAGAGGCGAAGATCGCCCGCGGCGCCGGAGTAGTTCGTGCCATTTTCCTTGTTGTAGATCGCGGTGAAGCTGCCCTTGTCACCCGTGCGGGTGTAGTCACCACCGAGGCGAGCCCACTGATTCTCGATGAACCGGGAGATCTCCTGTCCAAGCTTGACGGTCTTGGCGTTGACCTTGGTCGCATTGAGCGAGATGTTCAGGCCCTTGACGGGCTGAGCCGCGAGCTCGAATTCAATACCCTTCGACTCGATGTCCAGGGTTCCGACAGGATAGACACCGCCAATGGCACCTGCACCGGAGGGCTGCACACCACCGACGCCGCCGGAGGGCGTCCAATTCTGGATGGCGGTGAGGTCACCGGCAGCCAGCTTGTTGGCATCGATCTTGTAGCCATAGGCGTCAAACCAAGACTGCGGCGTGACGGCCTTGGCTGTGGCAAACCAATCCGCGGTCGCAGCCATCTGCTTGATGGTGGAGGGGTTGGTCTTGTAGATCTCCGTGGTCGGGTCGTTGTACTTGCTGTCCCAACCATTATCGACGAGGGCGTAGTTCCAGAACCACTCCCAGCCCGAGAACTGGTTGTTGTTGCCGGCCTTGTTCATGAGGGCCGTGGCGGCACCCCAGCCCTCAAGGCGGGTCAGCATGTAGGAGTTGTTGCCCAGCGTGGCGTTCTCACCCGGCTGCGAGGAGATATTGGCGTCCTTGTTGCCGGTCTTGTACCAGTTGGCCTTGAATTGCACCTTCTCGTCGAGGGTGCTGATCACGAAGCCGTAGTCGGTCGTGTCACCGCTCGAGTTCGGCAGCTTCTGGCCAGAGAAGCCGTAACGGTTCTCAACGCGCATGTTCTTGCCGCGGTTGTAGCTCACGCTGATGTCGGAGCCGAAGGGCAGCTTGTTGCGCAGGCTCTTCGGAAGCCTGAGCACTGTACCCCAGCTGGTGTTGTTGCCCTTGGCAATGCTGCTGGCTTCAGCACCAAAGAGGTTCGGGTTGGCCGAAAGGCCTCCCGTGTCAGCTTGGCGGGACTTGTTGGTATGCACATCACGACGCACACCGATGGTGGGAATCAGGATGTCGTTGAACAGGGACCCCTGGTAGGTGATGGCCTTCGAGTCCTTGACCACGACCTGCTTGTTGATCGAAGTGAAGAGGGACTGGCGGTCTGCAGGATCGTCGGCATTCAGCACATTGAAGCTGCCCGTGGTCCAGCCAATGTAGTTGGCGGGATTCTCGGACTGGGTGGAGGCCACGTCGCCCTGGGGGTTCGTGAAATACTTCCACGAGCCCACGTTCGCCCAGGCGGCAGCAGGATTGACGTTCTTGGCGTTGTTCCAGTGGGAATCAAAGTACTTGATGCGTACAGCGCTCTGCGCCGGGGATTGTGCAGCGGTGACACCGTCGAGGTTCAGGCCGGAGGCGGAGGTCTTGCTGCGCAGGTCGCCGCTGAGGTAGGTCAGGACGTCGATGATGCGGGCATTGCCGGTGGTGAGGCTGGTGTCCTGCGACTGACCAAGAGCCATGGCGAAGGAGGGATCCACGGCATAACGGACGAAGGAGCGGTTATCAGTTTGATCCTTGTCGTGCTGGTAAAGGGCCGTGAAGTTATGACGGCCGAGGAGGTCGGTGAGAAGACCCTTGTTGAAGAGGTCCGTGGCGCGAAGCTCACCGGTCATCGTGAGGCGCATGCTCTCGCTGTTGATGCGGAAGGAACGGCCACCATTCTTGGTGCCCGAGCCTGTGACAGCGCGGCCGGCGTTCGGATTGAGGACAGCGGAAACCGTGGAGTTGGCCGAGGTGTAATAGCCCGGATAATCCATGGTGTACTGCATGACGTCGACCGTCAGCGTGGGATTGTCGAGGTTGCGGGCCTGCTCGTCGTAATAGCTCTGCTTGTCGAAGACGAGCTGCAGACCGAGACGGTTGTTCAGGAAGAACTGTTCAATGCTGGCATTCCAGGCATTCCAGTTGTTCTTCTCATACTTGGTCGGACCATCGATCAACTTGTTGTAGAAGTCGAAGATGGAGGCGTCCGTCATGTTGACGTCCTTGTAGAGACCCACGTCACCACCCGGCAGGTTGTAACGGGCCCAGTCACCCCAGCCCTTGAGGCCGATGGCACTGGAGAAGGGGAAGCCGCCGATGCTCTGGTCGATGGTGCCGTCGGACTTCAGACCGAAGTTGGTCTGGGGACCGATCACGCGGACCTGGGTCGGGGTGGTGGCGGAGCTGGCGTCATAGAAGAACACGGGATTGGCCGTGAGCTGGGCGCCGGAAACCATGTACTGGCCGAGCCAAGGAGTCATCGCGGCGCTCTTGTCATTGTCCGGCTCGCTCTGGCCGAGGACCTTCTGGATCGTGCCCCGATCCCAGACCTGGGCGGGATCATAGGTCCTCTTGTTATTCTTCAGAGGATCGAAGAAGGTGGAGATATTCTCATAGGGAGGGAGAATACGGGGGCGATTGGCGTTGACCCGTCCATTCTCGAAATTGACGCGAATAGAGGTGCGGTTGCCAGCGCCGAAGAGCTTGGGATCCCACTTCAGGGCGCCGAAGAAGCGCTGGTCGTGGTTGAAGGCGGGCTGCTGACGGTACTGCGTCTTGTCGTTCAGGAAGGCCACGCGGAAGGCGAGCTCGTTCTTCTTGAGGACGTAATTGTAGTCGCCGCTCATGCGGACGCTGCCGAAGGAACCGAAGCGGGTCTCGAACTTGCCACCGGTCTTGAAGCCGGCGGCGTTGATGCTGGTGTTGACGATACAGGCGGCCGAACCGATGCCGAAGAGCACCGAATTGGGTCCACGCTGGAGGTCGACGCGGTCAACGATATAGGAATCCCAGGGAATGAAGGAGTTGAAGAAGTCGCGCGTATTGTCGGCGGAATCGAGACCGCGGACGCGGGTGTTGCTGCTGGGGCGGGCGAAATTGTTGTTTTCGTTGGCGTTGCCGATGAAAACATTGCCGACGCCAGCGAAGTTACCACCCGTACCCGAGACTTCGGTGTTGGGGGTGTAAACGAGCAGGTCCGTGTTGCTCTTGGCACCGGTGTCCTTGAGGAACTGGGAGTTGACGACGGACAGGGCGGAGGCCACGTCGCGCAGGTCGGTACGCACACGGGTACCGGCGAGGGTGTCCTTCACCTGGTAGCCACGGCCCTCGTCATCGGCGGAAACCGAGAACGGGTCGAGGGTGATGGTGTCCTCAGCCGTCTCGGTGACAGGAGCCGCGGCGGGTTGAGGAGCAGCTTGCGCCATGAGCTTGGGCGCAGCGGCGAGCAGAGCAAGGGCGAGGTAGTTTCTCACCTGAATGGTAGTCCGGTTCATATGTTTGAGTTAGGGTTACGGGGGGAGAGTGCACACCAATCCAACGCAAGGTGGGGCGTCAGGGGCAGGCAGGGGAAGAAGGGGCACACTCACACTAGACGATCCGGCCGCAATTGAGGATGAGATCTATTACCGGTCAATAGAGAAAGCTTCCTAGTTTAACGCTTAACGCGGCCAAAAATTGAGAGCCTTTGCCATATAATGTTAAATTTTTGCCGATAAAAAGTTTAAACCGCTACACGGCAATCTCATAAAAGAGGTAACAGATCACAAAATCGGCCGGCTGCTTTTACGCTAAATCCCGATATGCAAGGAAAGCTCCATAAGTAGAGCAAAGGAGCCCCATTAAAATTTGAACGTTTTTCGAATGGAGATCGTTGGCCAAATTCAAGACTCCGCAGGCAGCCCGGAAGCCCCTGCGGACAGGGGCCTGGCCCCGTCTCCACAAACTGGATACAAATTGGGCTTCCCCGAGTGAAAAGTGCGTCCACATCGGCCCGGTTTTCCCGCTCGCGCAACCAACGGTGGGCCCCTGCCCGGGCCTCCGCCCCAGCTCACCACCGCCCCCCATCCCCCCGCCGCCCTGCCCCTGCCCCGGTCCCTGCGCACCAATAAAAAAGGACCGGCATGGCGCCGGTCCTTGAAATCAGTCCAATCGACGGAAACCCGCTGCTCAGAGCTTGGGACCGCCCTGGGACAGGTTGCGGGCGCGCAGGCGCAGGCCGTTCAGGCGGATGAAGCCCGTGGCGTCGCTCTGGTTGTACCAGCTCTTCACGCCTTCCATGGAGGCGATCTTGTCGTCGTACAGGGAGTACTTCGACTTGCGGCCGCAGGTGATGATGTTGCCCTTGTAGAGCTTCAGGCGGACGGTGCCCGTCACGAACTCCTGGCTCTTGTCGATGAAGGCCTGCAGGCACTCGCGCTCCGGGGCGAACCAGAAGCCGTTGTACACGAGCTCGGCGTACTTCGGGATCAGGCTGTCGCGCAGATGCTCGACCTCGCGGTCCATCGTCAGGCTCTCCACCTGGCGGTGACCCTGCATGAGGATCGTGCCGCCCGGGGTCTCGTACACGCCGCGGCTCTTCATGCCGACGAAACGGTTCTCGACGAGGTCGACACGGCCGATGCCGTGCTTGCCGCCGAGCTTGTTGAGGGTCTTGAGCACCTGGCCGGGCGTCATCTTCTTGCCGTTCACGGCGACGCAGTTGCCCTTCACGAAATCGAGGTCGACGTACTCGGCCTTGTTCGGGGCGTCCTCCGGAGCGACGGAGAGCTTGAACATGGCCTTGTTCTCGGGGGTGGTCGGGTCGAACCACGGATCCTCGAGGATGCCTGCCTCATAGGAGATATGGAGCAGGTTGCGGTCCATCGAATAGGGCTTCTTGAGGGAGGCCTCGACCGGGATCTTGTGCTTCTCGCAATAGGCGATCATCTCGGCGCGGCCCGGGAACACCTTGCGGAACTCCTCCATCTTCCAGGGGGCGATGATGGTCAGGTTCGGGGCGAGCGCCATGTAGGTCAGCTCGAAGCGGCATTGGTCATTGCCCTTGCCCGTGGCGCCGTGCGCGACGGTGTCGGCATTTTCCTTCTTGGCGATCTCGACCTGGGCCTTCGCGATGAGCGGGCGGGCGATCGAGGTGCCCAGGTAGTACTGGCTCTCGTAAACCGCGTTGGCGCGGATCATCGGGTAGATGTAGTCGGCGGCAAACTCCTCGACGAGGTCGAGGGTGTAGTGCTTCGAGGCGCCGGTCTTCTTGGCCTTCTGGGTGAGGCCCTTCAGCTCCTCTTCCTGGCCAACGTCGGCCGCGAAGGTGACGATCTCGGCGTCATAGGTTTCCTTCAGCCACTTTACGATGACGGAGGTGTCGAGACCACCGGAGTAGGCGAGAACGATTTTCATGGGTTTGTCCTTTATGGTAGAAAAGATGGAATGAAAGTGGAAAAGAGGTCAGCGGAAGTGCCGCATGTTCATGCGAGGAAGGCGGGTGGGCGTGATGTTGAAACGGAAAAGTGGATCACACCCCGCCGCCATCAAATTTGCGAGTCAGAAGATGCGGTCGCCTGGGTGCGGGCCGACAGGCCGGCCATGCCTGGGAGAGGAGGAAGTAGCCACACCCTTTCAGAACACCAAAGACAGGATGCCTTTCAGGCATCTGGTCTCATGCGGCCTTAGGCCGGCGCCACGTACGCAGCCTTGCCGCCGAGCTTTTTCCATTGGACATGGATCACCGCGCCAAGGGCAAGTGACCCGATCGCCAGCACGGAGCCTGCGAGAAATACATAGCGGTAGTCCCCTCCAAGGCCGTCGAGCAGTGCACCCAGGACAGGCCCCATCGCCATGTTGAAGAGCGCTGCGACCATGCCCGCCGCGGCGGCAAACTGGGTGAACTTCTCCTTCGGGAACAGCATTTGGGGGAGCGCGGCAACTCCGGTGAAATAGACCCCCGCCAGCACTCCGTGCGCGAGAAACACCACCCCGAAGGATGTGTCGTCACCTATTCCCGCAAAACCTGCAGCCATCACCCCCGCATACAGCACAAGCGCAGCCAGCGTCGCCCGGAGCGGATGGAATTTGTCCGCCAGCCAGCCGATGGGAAAGGCAATGACGAAGGAGCAGAGATAGGTGACCACCAGGTATCGGCCATAGGTCTCCATCGTCATGTTGAAACTCTTGGCCGCGTAGATGCTGAAGGTGTTCACGGGGACAAACGCCAGATTGGCGAGCCCGATAAAGGCGAACGTCATCAGGTAGTAGGGCTTCACGAGACAATCCCGCCAATAATCGCGGAGCACCCGGATCACCGGATGCCGGTCCGACGCCCCCGACTGGGCGGGGGGTGGATAGTCGCCCTCCTTCACGCGCCAGCACATCAGAGCCATGCCGACGCCGTAGATTAGGCCAATGCCGACAAGGATGATGGAGTAATGCTGCTCCGCCTGCCCGATTATCCTGTAGTTGAACAGCACACCCGCTCCCAGGCTCACCATCCGAAACAGGCCAAAGAACCTTCCGAGGAGCTCCCGCGGCACGACGTCATTGATGAGACCGTTGAAAATCGCATTGGCAATGACCACTCCGATCTCGAAGAAGGTCCAGCAGGCGCACATGACCGCGAGGATCGTGAAGTTGATCCTTTCCGGCGCCAACCCAAGCAGGCCGTGGAGCCACCGCCCCATGGCGGGACTGAATGCGAGGCCGATGATCGAAAAGGTGGTGAGGGGAGCCGATGCGAGCAGGAAAGGGATTCGCCGCCCCCAGCGGCTGCGATAATGATCGCTCCAATAACTCACCACGGGGCCCAGGATGAGAATCACCGCCCACGGGATCGTGAGGAGAAACACGCCTGTGAACAGGTCGGAGGCCTGGAACTTCTTCAACATGAGCTGCGCCACAGGCGCCGCTGAGCGCTCACGCATCCAATAGCCAAAATCCCCAAGCAACAACCAGGCGAACAACACGAGGAGCCCGGCAAGGGAATAGGTCAGCGTGCCGACCCGCCAAGAGCGGGGCGCGACACCGGCGGCCAGCTGCCCGTCAGAGTCGGAACCCGGCTGAGGAGGCGCGGAGTGGAATGAACCCGATGGGAGTGAACTCATGGCAAGTACGTTGAGGGCTCGATCGGGATGCGGGAATGCGGGGTACTCAGGCGATCGTGGGGGTAACTCAGGCTGATGAGAGCTCAAACAAACCATGAGTCCCTTGGCAAACGAAGCCCACGCAGCCTGGGCTTGCAATGAGCGGAAGGCTTGACCCGTTAAGTAATCGGCGGAACAGTGCACCTCATGGCAAAGGCACGGATCGTCACGATGCAACAGGTGGCAGACGATGTTGGGCTGACCCGGGCCGCTGTCTCGCTGGCCCTGCGCGGACATACCTCCATCCCGGAGAAAACCCAGGCGCGGGTCAGGGAAGCCGCACGCCGGCTCGGCTATCGGACCAACCCCTTGGTTTCTGCTCTCATGAGCTACCATCTTCAGCTCAAGCCCGGACGTTCCGGACTGACGCTGGCCTTTGTGACCTCCCATCCACCCGATGACCCTTGGACCCGCTACCCCGCCTACGTCCAGATGTTCAACGGGGCAAAACAACGCGCCAACGAGCTCGGGTGTCGCCTGGAGGAATTCGCGCTGAGCCAGCTGACGCCCACGCGTGTCCAGGGAATCCTGCGCGCCCGGGGCATTCGCGGCGTTCTCGTGGCGCCCCTCCACGGAAACCACACGGTGTTTCCGGTGGACATCTCCGAATTCTCCGCAGTGGGCCTGGGCACGAGTGTCGTGACGCCGTCAATCATGCGGGTCGCAAGCGATCACTATCAACTGGCCCGCCTCGCGGTGGCACAATGTGTGGAGCTGGGCTACCGGCGCCCCGGGTTCGCCGTGAGCGCGGAAATGAGCGAGCGCCTCGAACACCGATTGCTCGCAGGGTTCCGTCAGGGAGTGGCCGAGGCCGGACTGACGGAGGTGGTGCCGCCGCTGATGTCCACGCGCATGGTGGGCATTTCCGAGTTCGTGCCGCGCTGGTGCGAGCGGCAAAAACCCGATGTCGTCGTGTTCGGCACATTTGACCGCGACTGCCTGCTCAAGACACCGCCGGAAATCGGTTGCGTGGACCTGTCCGTCATGGATCGCAACTCGCAGGTAAGCGGGATCCATCAGAACCTTGGGCGCATTGGCGCCATCGCAGTCGAGCAGCTTCTGGCGCAGCTGCACCATAACGCAACCGGGCCCATCGCCGAGCCGCAGGCGCACCTGCTGCACGGCACCTGGGTCAGCGGACAGACGGCACCAGGACCCGGGCGGCGTCGCGTCCAAGTGCGCGGAAGACAGAAAGACACTTAACGGCGCAAGCACTGCCAGGATTGTCGCAGGCCGGAGTCCCTACAATCAGATGAGTCGGAGGGTGAAGGGTTGCAGGCTCGCCCCAAGCATCCTCTCCGGGTTCTGTTCCCCTGAATTGGATCCACGCCCGTATCCACCCCCAATCCATCCTGCCTTACCCTATGCGCTCCCTCCTGTCCTTTTGCCTTGTCGCGTTGTGGATCACCGCCCTGCACGCCGCCGAACCCGGTGCTGCGGATCCAGGCCCCCTGACGCCCGTCACCCTTCGCGACCTCCGTCCGCATCCCCGCCTGCTGGTCGGTCCCGACACGTGGCGGGAAATCCGTCAACGCGCGGAAACCGATGCCGCCTTTCACACCCTGATTGAATGTGCGCTCGCGACCGCACGCGGCCGCATCGCGGCTCCGCCACCAAAACGCGTTCTTACCGGAAAGCGGCTGCTCTTTGTTTCCCGGCGCGTGTTGGCCGACGCGGTGTGGTTTTCCCTGGCCTACCAGGTGACAGGGGAACGCCGCTTCCTGGAAGTCGCCGAGCGCAATCTTCTCGCGGCGGCAGCCTTTGACGATTGGAACCCCTCCCATTTCCTCGATGTGGCCGAGATGAGCGCCGCAGTAGCCTTGGGCTACGACTGGCTTTATCACGACCTGTCCCCCGCCAGCCGTGCCGTGCTACGCCGCGCCCTCGTGGAAAAGGGCGTCCGCCCGGCGCTCGACCCAACCCAGGAGCACAACTGGTGGCATACGGCACGCATGAACTGGAACCAGGTGTGCCTCGGCGGCCTTACTCTCGCCGCCCTCGCCATTGCGGAGGATGAACCGGAACTCGCTCGGCGTTCCCTCGAACTCCTCGCACTTCGCCACGACAACGGCCTCGCACCCTACGGCCCCGACGGAATATATCCCGAAGGCCCCAACTATTGGCGCTTCGGCAGCAGCTACACTGTCCTGAGTCTTGCCGCTCTCCAAAGCGCGCTGGGCACCGAGGCGCCTTACCGCGACCTTTCCGCCTTCCTTGCCAGCGCCCGGATCCAGGACCAGCTCATCGCACCCTCTGGTGAAGTCTTCAGTTTCGGCGACGGCAAAAGCATGGCCGTCCCCGATCCCTTGCTCTTCTGGTTCGCCCAGCGTCTCAAGGAACCGAGTCTCCTCGCAAACCAGGGTCGCCACTATCCGCCTCATGCAACGCACCCAAATCCCGACCAGTTCACCTTTGAGAACATCTTCGCCATCCTGTGCTGGCAGCAGCCAAAGCGCGCCGCGGTGAACGTGTGGTCCAGCCTGTTTGCAAAGGGACAGGTTCCCCTCGCCGTCTTCCGCGGCCCCGACCAGCCCCGCGGCCCCTTTTACCTGGCTGTCAAGGGCGGCTCCCCCGGGGATTCTCACGGGCATATGGACTCAGGCTCTTTCATCCTGGAAATCAATGGTGTCCGCTGGGCCGACGACCTCGGCATGCAGGCCTACACGGCACTCGAAGCGGCAGGCATCAAGCTTTTTGACGCGCGGCAGGACGGTGACCGGTGGCGGATTTTTCGCTACACCAACTTCGCGCACAACACCCTCACCCTGGGCTCCGCCCTGCACCGGGTGGAGGGTCGGAGCACCCTGGGCGACTTCTCCGCCGAGCCCGGCACCCTGGGCGTCACAGCCGACCTCAAGCCGGTGCTTTCGGGAAATCTCGAACGCGCGCTCCGGCGCTTTCAGCCGCACGCCGACGGCTTGGGCGTGGACATCACTGACGATCTCGCGGGTCTCGCGCCCAAGACAGAAGTGACCTGGACACTTGTGACCAGCTCCACGGTCACGATCGATCGCGACAGGGCACTTCTCTCCAGCGGTGCCCACAGCGTCGCGGTGAAGCTGCTCGACGCACCAAGCGGCATGAAGGCCGAGCTTGTCTCCGCCGCCGGCACGGCTGCGTTCGACGAACCTGCGCCCAAGCATCGTATCCTGCGTTTCCATATCCCGGTGCCCGCGGACGGCCGACTTCTGCTCAAGGTCCGGATCGAGGCAGTGAACGACGCTCCCCGTTCCTGAGCAGTCACCGGAGGCGCGGCCAGCCTGGCGCCGGCCTCCTGCGCGGGGAAACTCCCTCGACATGGGAGGCCGCCTCCTTGGGGAAAAGCACAAGCGACGACACGAATTCAGGCCGTTGGCTTAACGGGTCAAGTAGTCGGGACATTGTTTCGCGTCCCCTTCCGCATCATCTCCTCGGTTGCTCACTCCATTCGGCCCCCAGGGCCTCGTGTTTGGACCCTACCCCAGTCACCTTCAACCCCGGTAAAACCCATGACTCATGCAACCCCGCGCCTAAAGTTAAAGTCCCTGACCCCCTTGTTCGCTTGCTTGCAGCTCTTGCACGCCGAACAGGCTCCCGCCCCGGCGGCCACAACCGGCAACGACACAGCCATCGAGCTTTCCCCCTTCGAAGTCCGCTCCGAGCGGGACGTGGGCTACCGCGCCACCTCCTCGGCCGCAGGAAGCCGCATGAACGAGGAAATCCGAAACATCCCTGCCTCGGTCTCGGTGATGACCAGCGATTTCCTCAAGGACATTGGAGCGACGGACCTGCTGAGTGCCTCCGACTACATGGTCGGCGGCGGCTATGCGCCTTCGGCCTGGATCGACTTTCGCGGCTTCAATTTCCGTGGCATCCGCACGCCGATCACGTTCAGGAATATGTTCTCGTGGTTCAGCATCAGCGACAATTTCAGCACCGACCGCATCGACATTGTGCGCGGGCCCAATTCGCTGCTATTCGGCGTCGCCCCCGCAGGCGGACTCGCCAACACGACGACCAAGCGGGCCCAATTCAAGAACTTCGTCACCCTCGATTCCCGCATCGGCAGCTTCAACGCCAACCGGTTCACCGCCGACATCAACCGCCAGCTTGGAGAGAACGTGGCCGTCCGGCTGAATCTCCTCTGGTCAAACGAACAGTCGGATCGCAACTGGGAGGAAGAGCAACGTCGGGGCCTGCATGTCGCCGGCACCTGGCGCGTCTTCCCGAAAACGACCGTTCGCATCGAAGCGGAGTATCTGAGGCGCCCCAAGGTAGTGGCCATACCACTGGGGCGTGATGCCTTCTCCTGGTGGGACGGCCAGACGCCCTTCGCCTACAACTCAAATCCATCGACCACGACCGGCTTGCAGCGTGTTGCGGTGAACACGGCGACAACAAGCCACTATCTCTTCATCGCGCAACGCATGCAGCTCCTCAACGCGCGTGGCTGGGGCCAGACCACGGGCCCGACGGGCAACGCCTCCCTCCCCGTCAAGAATGAGTCGATCCTTCCCCGTGAATCCAACTTTGGCGGCCCCGATTGGCGGCAGGACCTCAAACACGGGACCCAAAGCATCACCGTCGAGCAGGCCATCGGCCAGGACTTGCACATCGAACTCGCGGCAAGCCAGTCCAACCATCGCACCGACGTGGGCGAATGGCAGGGCATGACAAGCATCCGCCGGGACCCCAATCAGTTACTGCCCGGCACCACGGACGCCAATCCCTATTACGGCGCCTATTATTACGAGGGTCAGTACAGTCCCTCGGACTCGGGTAACAGCATCTGGGAGGCCCGCGCTTCAGCCATCTACGATTGGCATCCGAAACAGTTCGAGTGGATGCAACACAAGGTATTTGCGAGCACCAGCAGGAGAAGTGAGCACTATTTTGGCGACAGCTTCACCGAACGTATCGCCAATAACCCGATCCCCGGCACCCAGAGCTTCGCGAACAGCAACAACCGTGTGTTCCACCGCCGCTACCTGAGCGATGGGGATACGCGTCAGAGTCTCGCCTGGCCTGGCCTGATAAACGATCCTTCGGGCCTGCGCTCGGAACTCGTCAGCGTTGCCGGAGGCGCGCGTGGAAACACCCGCGGAAAATCGACGCTGGACTCCTGGGCCATCTCCGCCTCCAGCGCCTTTTGGAAGGGCCGCATCCGGAGCCTGATCGGCCAACGTCAGGACTCCTACACGGAATACCAGGCCCCCCTGCAGGTCGATCCGGTCACCGGGATTCAGAATATTCTCCCGTACCAGAGCTCCCCGAGCATCCGCAATGTTGTGGCGAAGCCATTCTACGGACTCGTTCTGACCCCGGTGTCTTGGTTTACCCTCTATGGCACCAAGGCGGAGTCCTTTGCGCCAAGCACCAGCGGACTCGACTGGACGGGCAACGCGCACAATGCGGTCTCGGGCAAGGGCGATGA
This sequence comes from Opitutaceae bacterium, assembly GCA_023265535.1. Taxonomy (GTDB): domain Bacteria; phylum Verrucomicrobiota; class Verrucomicrobiia; order Opitutales; family Opitutaceae; genus MWDT01. The sequence continues at coordinate 12,833 of JAHFTI010000005.1, read as the reverse complement.
AGTGGGCATACGCCTCTCACTCCCCAACGACAGCGTCTACCTGACCATCGCAAAATACAAGACCCTCTCGCAGGGGAACCGGACCAGCGTGGCGACAGCAGTGAGCGCCGCCAACGCAATCTGGCAGAACGCCCAGGTCAACCGGCAGGACCGGGTGCTCGCCTATGGCACCACCGAGGAAACCGTTGCAGGAACAGACGGTTACGAAGTGGAGCTCTTCACTAACCTGACAAAGGAATGGGCGATGACGATGAACTATTCCCTTACCGACAACGAGCAGCGGACCATACCGGACAAGATGATCGCCTACATCAACCAGTACCTCCCTGAATGGAAGCAGCTCCAGTCCACCTATCCCGATCAGGCCTCAGCCATCGGGGTGCAGATCCAGAATGCCCAAAACTGGCTGGTTCAGCAGATCCCGGGTGTGAAAGGCGTGCGCAACTACAAGCACAACTTCAACCTGTTCTCGAAATACCGTTTCGCGAGCGGCCCGCTCAAAGGGCTCACGACGGGCGTCGGGGTCAATTATCGTTCCGCCCCGATCCAATGGAGTGAAGTGATTCCTGGAGGCGCGGGAATCGTGTCGGGCTATGGGGCAAGCCGGGTGATCTTCAACGCCAAGCTGGGCTATGACACACGGATTGGCCGATACAATTGGAACATCAGCCTGAACGTTAACAACCTGCTCAACAAGGACTACTTCGAGGAGCTTGCACTCAACAACGTTCGGTACGCAAAACCGAGAACCTGGGCCCTGACGAATACGGTCCGCTTCTAATCCTCACGGCAACGCAGGACACGCCAGCGAGGAGTTCAAGCTCCTCAATGGCGCTGTCCTGGGCCGCCCGACCCCTCCAACTCCAAGCCGGAGGTCGGGACGGAATGCGCCATCACGAAAACCATGGGGCCGGACCCTGACTGCGTCAGGCCGGCCTCCTACCACTACGAAAACCCAAGTGACGACATCATACCTCTCTGCACCGGCCTTGCCCGCCCTTGTGCCATCCGCTGATCCGGCAGCACTGAAGGCGGCGCGCCAAACCGTTTCCGACCTGCTTGAGCTGACCCTCTGGGCGGCGGACAAGCAATACTCGTGGCTGCTCGACCATCACTCGTTCGATGGCCGCCTGCCGCGGACCTTCGTGAAGGGTGAACTGGTCACGGTTGAAACCACCGATTGGACCTCCGGTTTCTTCCCGGGCTCGCTGTGGTACCTGTACGAGGCGACAGGAAAGGAGGCCTGGCGCTCCGCAGCGACTCGCTATACCGCGCTGCTTGAGGCTGAACAGTTCAACTGCTCGAACCATGACGTAGGCTTCATGCTGAATTGCAGCTGCGGCAACGGACTGCGTCTTACCGGCGACCCCGCTTACCGCAGGATTCTGCTCAATGGCGCCAAATCGCTCAGCTCGCGCTTCAAGCCCAGTGTGGGCTGCATCATGTCGTGGGATCCTCACAACGGCTGGGAATATCCCGTGATCATCGATAACATGATGAACCTGGAGCTGCTTCTCTGGGCGGCTCGCTCCGGGATGCCAGAGCTGCACGCAATTGCCGAACACCATGCAGACACGACGCTGCGCAACCACTTCCGACCGGACGGAAGCAGTTTCCATGTGATCGACTACGACGCGGCGTCCGGTGCAGTCAGGGCGCGACAAACCTTCCAGGGCGCCGGAGATTCGTCTGCCTGGTCGCGCGGGCAGGCGTGGGGCCTCTACGGGTTCACCATGATGTATCGCGGGACCGGTCAACTCGCGTACCTCGAACACGCCAGAAAGATTGCCGGCTTCATCATCCATCATCCACGCATGCCAACGGACCTGATTCCCTATTGGGATTTCGACGTCCCGGGAATTCCGAATGCGCCCCGGGACAGCTCGGCCGCGGCCATCATGTGTTCGGCCTTGTTTGAGCTCGCCCGCTTCGTCGATGGCCCGGAGCGTCATAAATACCAGGCCTTTGCGTTGCAGCAACTCCGCAGCCTCGCGGGCCCGGACTACTTTGCCAAAGTGGGTGAGAATGGGGGATTCCTTCTCAGGCATGCCACCGGTGCGCTGCCGCTTGGCATCGAACTCGACGTCCCCCTCAACTACGCAGACTACTATTTCCTGGAGGCGTTGCTTCGCGCGCAAGCCCTCCTCTCAACGTCCGAAGGTCAGGATGCTGGCAACGCCACGGCGTCACTTGCCTGACCAGATTCGTACCCTCCCCTTCCGACGCGGGAAGGGAGAGCGCGGCGGACTTACTTCTTCGACTTCTTGGCCTTCTTCGCCTTCTTGGCGGCGAGGGCGAGCTTTGTCATGATCGCCTTCTGGATGTGCAGGCGATTCTCGGCCTGGTCGAAGATGATCGAGCGCGGGCTGTCCAGGACCTCCTGCGTGACTTCCTCGCCGGCGTGGGCGGGAAGGCAATGCATGAAGTAGGCGTCCGGCTTGGCGGCGGAGAAGATCTTCGCGGTGACGGCGTAGGGCGAGAGGGCGGCGAGGCGTTTGCGCGTCTCCTCCTCCTTGCCCATGCTGACCCACACGTCGGTGTAGACCACGTCGGCGTCACGCACGGCCTCGATCGGGTCGGTCGTGAACTGGTAGCCGCCGGAGCCCATGCCGTGCGCGTCGAGGATCTTGTTGAGCGAGGGGCTCGGGGCGTAGCCCTTGGGGCCGGCGAGCGCGATCTTCATGCCGAGCAGGTTGGCGGCGATGACCCAGGAGTTGGCGACATTGCAGGCGGTGTCGCCCAGGAAGGCGATCTTGCGGCCCTTGAGGGAGCCCAGCAGGTTGCCGCGCTTGCCCGCCCAGCGCTCCGCGAGCGTGAAGGCGTCGGCGTAGATCTGGCAGGGATGCAGGAAATCGGTGAGGGCGTTGATCACGGGGACGCTGCCGGCGGCGGCCAGGCGCTCGACGTCCTTGTGATCGTAGGTGCGCACGATCAGGCCGTGCACGTAGCGCGACAGCACGCGCGCCGTGTCCTCGATCGTCTCGCCGCGTCCCAGCTGGATGTCATTGCGATTGAGGAAAAGCGGGTTGCCGCCGAGCTCGTGAATGCCGACCTCGAAGGACACGCGGGTGCGGGTGCTCGATTTCGAGAAAATCAGGGCCCAGGTCTGGCCGGCGAGGACCTTGGCAATCTTCCCACGCTTCTGCTTGTAGGATTTGGCCAGGGTAAACACTTCGCCGATCTCACGCGGCTTGAAGTCGGTCTCGTGAAGGAAGTGTCTCATTTGGGAAAAGGGAGAATCTGACGGATGGGCATGACGGGGACGAGGAGAAAATAACGGCCCAGGGCTCCGCGTGCGCTGCGACGGGCCGCCGCCCGCAGTCTCAACAAGGCTCAGGCACGCCTGCGCAGGCGGCGGAAAAGCAGGGTCCCGAGCACTGGCACGGCGATCGCGAGCGCCCAGCAGCCGAGGAGCCAGGAACTGCGCACACCCCAGTCCCTCTCGGGGGCGGAGCCCTCGTCACCCAGCGAGGGCGGGAACCAGCGCAGGCTGTCCGCCTGCTCCCCCAGGCGCGTGTGGCGGCAACGCACCACCAACGCCTTGTAAAAAAGGTCGGCCGCCTGAGGATCGCGGGCCTTCAGCCAGCCTCCCGCCTCGCAGAGAAGTGCGGCGGTCTCGTCATTGTCATTGGGCATCAGTGAAATGCCGAGCCAGGCCAACTCGGCGGCGCGATAGCGGTAATGGAAGCGGCGTCCATTCTGCGGCAGCGGATAACGCGCCAGGCGCTCGCGCTCCTCGGAGCTCATGGTCAGGGGGTCGTTGTAGTCGCCGCGCTTGTCCTGGGCGCGGTCGGGAAGCTGATAGGACCCTCCGTGGGCGAAGCCGTCGGGGGCGAATTCCATGCCAAGGAGCTCCATGCCCTGGTGGCGGAGAATGCGGGCGGCGGCCATGAAGGCGCGCCCGCGCTGCTGAGGGGATTTGCCCGAATTGTGGGCCACCTTCAGGTGGGCCAGGTAGCTGCGGTACTGCTCCGCGAGCGGAGGCGGGAAGTAGTTCAGGGCGCCGGCCCGATCCTCGCGGGCCAGCCTGCGCGCCAGCAGGTGGCGCAACGAGGCAAGGGACTCGGGCGGGAGCTTCAGCTTGTCCGCCTCGCCGTCCACCCACTGCTGCAGGGCGGACGCGGAAATCACGCGCTCGGCAATGTAGGCCGCGGCCTCCCAGTCGCCCGCCTGCATCCAGAGCGAGAGGGCGTCCTCGAACTTGTCGCGCGCCAGGCAAAGGCGACCCAGCTCCGACTGCAGGCGTTTCAACTGGAAGGCATCGAGCCCGGGACGGGCGAGCGCGGCGCGATAGAAGGCCTCGGCCTGCTCCTGGGAGCCCTGGACGCGCAGGGAGAGCTTCGCACGCAGCCACCAGGTGACAGGGGACTCGTTGGAGGACTGGACGAGCCAGTTGTGCGCCACCTCGAGATCGCCGGCATCGTAGGCGATCCAGGCCAGGCGGTCCGCCTCGGGCAGCGGGGAAAGGGGCAGAACCTTCAGGGCCGTGCTCCAGGCCTTGCTCTGCTCGGCCCAGAGGCCGTCGCCATTGTACTCGTCATAGACGGACTCAAGGGAACGGCTGACCAGGTAGGCCGTCACCAGGCGGCGGCACAGGGGATCGCGCGCCAGCACACCCAGCCTCTCGGGACCGGCCTTCAGGGCCCGGAAGGCGCTGACGCGAAGCGACTGGAAGGCGGTGGTGTCGCCGCTCCGGTGCTGCTCGAAGTAACGCGCAAAGGCGCGGGGAAAATCCTCGCTGACCAAGGCCGCCCTACCCTCCCAGCCCAGGCTCTCGGAGGCAAGGCCGGCGACGTCGGGGAAGCCCTGCGCCGCCAGGGCGCGTGCCTGCACAAACCAGCGCGTGGCCTCCTCCGCGGCACGCGTCAACTCGGCGCCCTTTCGCTCGGTGATCCCGGCGAGCGCACAGCGGCCCAGCATGTAACTGGCCCACACGGAGCGGTGGCGGCGCTCGCCCTCCGGCAGGGCCAGCAAGGCGAGCCAGTGCTGCTGCGCCAACTCGAGGTCGCCCTCGCGCCAGACCTGGGCACCGCGCAGGTAGAGGCCGAACTCGGGAGGCAACTCCGGGGGCAGGGTCAGGTCGGGCCTGCGCGGGGCGGGCGACGCAGCGGCATCCACCCATTCCGTCCCTGCACCGTCTGCGGCGCCCGGCGGCGGCTGGACGGGGACGCGCTCCTGGAGTGGCTCCTGCACCTCCTGCGCGGGGTCGCCAAGGACACGCATGCTGCGGCGCACCCGGGCATAGGCCTCGACGAGGCGCGTGCGCTCGGCGGACTCCACGCCGCGAGCCAGCAGCAGATCGCGCAACTCCGCCAGCTCAAGCGGGAGGGACCCCTGTTCGCCGTGCACCACGCAGGGGGGCACGGGCGCCTCGCGCCCCAGCGAGAGGGCGGCGAGCTCGCTGCGCAGGTGAGCCGGTGGCGCGGCCAGCACGGCGGGCGTGTCCTCGTCGAGGATCGTCGACGGGAAAAAAGGCCCGCAAGCCTGCAGCGGCACCGGGGACACACCCCAGGTGCACAGCACCCCCAACACCAGAATACGCAGCCCCGCAACGGACAGCCGCACGCCACCCATGGTCCCCTCGCTCATGACAATCGCCCCCCGACAACGCCCGAAAAATAGTTTGCCCGGGACACCATGCCCCGGGCGCAACTAGGAAACGCCTTCGCCAACCGCGCTGCAAGCGCCCCGCGGCCCATATCACACATCCACCTGTCAATTGGCGGGTTCCACCAAAGGACTCCCCTCGCCCTCCAGGCGCAGCCAACCCAGCGTGAGGCTGCGGCCCGGGTCCAGGCGCAGGGGCGCACCCTCGCGCGCGGGAAGCGTGAACAGAGCGCGACGCGTGCCCGGCACGAGCCGCAGCGTCGCGCCTCCCAGCGCATCCGCCCCCGCCACGCGCAGGCCCGCCGGCCACGACACCGTGAACTCCGCGGGGGGCACGCAGGACGCCGTGCCGGCGTTGGAGAGCACGAGCTCCCAGGTCGTATCCGATTTTCGAATACACTTGACTCGCGGCAGGGCTGCGGGCCCGCCCCCGCGCAGCACCTCGGCGAGGGCGGGCCAGCGCCAGTTCAGCGCATCGCCCGCGGCGGGCAGCCGGAACCAGAGCAGCCCCACGCAGCTGTCGGGGTGGTCCGCCCGCAGGCGCCGCGCAAGCTCCGCCAGCGCCGCCTCGGCGGCGCGCAGCTCGCGCAGCAGCGCATCCGCGGGCCAGGAGGGAAGTCGCGAGCCGCCCGTGAAGCCGAGCAGGCGCCCCTCCGATGAGAAGGCCAGCAGGTAGCCATAGGTGGGCAACGCCACGCGAAAGGGCCTGCCGAGCGCGCCCGCGCGCCGCACCCAGCCGAGCGCACGTTCCGGTTCGCACAGGGGCGAGATCGCACCCGGCGAGGAGGGCTTCTCAAGCGCGTGCACCTGCAGCACGAAGCCGTCGGCGGAGGCCGCCAGCCCCTCCATCGCCGGCCGCCCCAGCCAGGAGGGCAGCGCCGTGAAGTGAAGGGGAAGCCCGCCGCAGTCGGCGCGCAGGGCGCGAAGCCACTCCGCGTAGCCCGCCAGCCGCGCCTCCGCGCAATCGAAGTCCACCTGGAGCTCGGCCGGCTCCAGGCCGCCCGCGCGCGCCCGCCGCAGCACCTCGCGCAGCACCCCGCGCAGCGAGACGCACGCCGGCGCCCCCGCGTCGAAGGGACCTGAAAACGGCCCCGCCCTCAGCACCAGCGCCACGCGCCCGCAGCCGCGCAGCAGCGCGCTGCTGTAGTCGATTTCCGAATACACCGGCTCCGCGCGCCCTCCGCGCCAGGAGACCTCTGCCGCCAGCAACGCCACGCCGTCGGGCTCCGCCCCCAGCCGCGCGCCCTCCTGCGCCGCCAGCGCGAGCACGGGCAGCGGGCTGCGCTGCCACACGTAGGCCTCCTGCGTCCAGGCCGACGCCCGCGCCACCGGACAGGCGCAGACAAGGCCCAACACCAGGGCCAGGACCGCCAGGCTGGCCGTGAAGGGGGCGGGCGGGGTGGATGGAGACGGTTCCTGTGCGCGGAGCCGCACATGCAAGGACAGGGCCATGCGTATCAAATTCATGGATACGCTTGGCTGCTATGGTTTGCGTGGGGCCGCTGGGGCGCCCCGGGAGCGCCCACGGACACGGGGGAGGGGGCGGGTGCCTCAGGCCTTGGCGCGCAGCACGCCGCGGATGATCTCCACGGACTGGGCCAGCTCGGCCGCCGTCGCATTGAGCGGGGGCAGGAGGCGGAAGACGTTGTTGCCGGCGGCGGGCACCAGCAGCCCGGCCTCGCGCAGGGCCGCGATCGTGGCCGAGGGATCCTCGCTCAGGCGCACGCCGATCATGAAGCCCTTGCCGCGGATCTCCAGCACCTTGCCCGGGAACTCGGTGACGAGCGTCTCAAGCGCCGCACGCCACACCGCACCCTGGGTGCGCACGTTCTCGAGCAGCTGCTCCTTCTCGATCACGTCGAGCACCGCAAGCGCGGCCGCGCAGGCCAGCGGGGTGCCGCCGAAGGTCGTGCCGTGCGAGCCGGGCTGGAACAGCTCCGCCGCATTCTCGCGCACCCAGATCGCACCGATGGGCATGCCGCCGCCCAGGCCCTTGGCCATGCCGATCGCATCGGGCTGGATGCCCGCCTGCTCAAAGGCGTAGAAGGTCCCCGTGCGGCCGATGCCGCATTGCACCTCGTCGAGGAGGAGCAGCAGCTTGTGGCGGTTGCACAGGTCGCGCAGCCCGACCAGGAACTCGTTCGTGCAGGGGGTGACGCCGCTCTCGCCCTGCACGGTCTCCACGAAGATCGCGGCCGTGCTGTCGTCGATGAGCGCCTCGAAACTCTTCAGGTCGTTGAGCTCGCCGAACTCGAAGCCGGGCACCAGCGGGCGGAAACCCTTCTGGATCTTCTCCTGGGGCGTCGCGCTCATGCCGCCGAAGGTGCGGCCGTGGAAGGCCTGCTTCGCGCAGATGATCTTGTAGCACTTGCCCTCGTCGCCGGCCTTCTTCTTGCCGTGCAGGCGGGCGAGCTTGATCAGGCCCTCGTTGGCCTCGGCGCCGCTGTTGCAGAAGAACACGCGGCCGGGTCCGGCCCGGTCCACGATGCGCTTCGCCAGCTCGCCCTGGTTGGGGTTGCGGAAGAGGTTGCTGACATGGATCAGCTCGGCGGCCTGGCGTTGCACCGCAGCCACCCAATGCGGGTGGCAATGGCCCAGCGCGCTCACGGCGATGCCGCTGGTGAAATCGAGGTAGCCCCTGCCCGTGTCATCCCAGACCCTCGCACCCTGTCCTCGCACCAACGTGAGCGGGGCGCGCGCATAGTTCTTCATCACATGCGCGTCGTAAAGCTCTGCCGTGTGGGTGCTGACAATGGAGGTGTTCATTTTGTGGTGTGCCGCCGGCCCTCGCAGGCCCGCGACCCTGGATCTGGTGTTCTCTGACGGTTATTGTTGGAAGGGGGACTGCTCGCCCCCCGTGTTCATTTGACTTAACGGCCGGTGCTTTTCGCAAAACCAGGAATTTTTGGGCAACGGGTGTCTTGCCCGCCGCCCTCCCCCTGCTCTTGCGCCGCCTCCCGCCCGTCCTCGCGCCGGCCCTCCCGAGGGAGCAGGCACTCGTCCGCCACGGAGGCGCAGGCCCGCTCAGCCGTGCACGATTTCCGTGCCGATGCCCTTGTCCGTGAAGATCTCGAGCAGCAGGCTGTGCGGCAGGCGGCCGTCGATGAAGTGCACGCGCTGCACGCCCTCCTGCAGGGCGCGGATGGCGCTGGCCACCTTCGGGCGCATGCCCTTGTCGATGATGCCGCGCTTCTTCAGGTCGTCCACCTGGCTGATCTTCAGCGTCGAAATGAGGGAATCCATGTCCTTCGGGTCGGAGAGCAGGCCGGGGACGTCGCTCATGTACACCAGGCGCCGTGCGCGCAGGGCGCTGGCCACGCGGCCGGCCGCCGTGTCGGCATTGACGTTGTAGGGCTTGCCATCCTCGCCTTCGGCGACGGGGGAGATGACCGGGATCAGGCCCTCGGAAATCTCCTTCTTGATCATCTTCACCTTCACCTCGCTCACGTCGCCCACGTAGCCGAGGTCGACCGTATTGCCGTCGTCGTCCTCGGTGAGCTTCTTGCAGATGAGCACGCTGTCGCCGGGCATGCCGCTCGGCTTGCCACGCGCGCCGGCGATTGCGGCGCACACGTCGGGATTGACCGACTGGTCGAGCGTCTTCTTGACGATCTGCACGGTGGCCTCGTCGGTCACGCGCAGGCCGTTGATGAATTGGGACTTCAGGCCGGACTCGGCCATGGCCTTGGTGATGGCCTTGCCGCCGCCGTGCACCACGACGACGTTCACACCCACCGCCGCCAGGAAGGCGATGTCATAGGCGACGCGGTTGCGCACCTCGGGATTCGGATCGTCCATGAAGCTGCCGCCATACTTCACCACAAAGGTGGAGCCGCGGAAGTCCTGGATATAGGGAAGTGCCTCGAGCAGCACCTTGGCTTTTGCCGTGATCTCTTCAACTTTCATGGTTGCGTCAGTTCGCACGACCGGGGGCCGTGTTGTGGAGGGTGTGTTGGAAAAAACCGTTCACGTGTTCTAACAAACGTCCAGATCACTAGCGCAGCACGGGTCCGCTTTTCCATAAAATAATGCGGCCGTTCCCCAAATGGAACAGCCTTCTGCCCCCGCAGGCCCTCCCTGCGCGCGCCCCCCGCCCCGCCTGCTCACAGCGGCAGTGGCAGCGGCACCAGCGGCTTGCGCAGCACACACACGGACTGGCCGAGGTTGCCCAGCCCCCTCATCTGCACACCGTTCGACCAGTTCAGCTCCCTGTCGATCGGGATCGTCGGCTTGTCGCCATCGATGAAACACACGAGCTCGAGGCCCAGGTTGAAGGCAAAGGCCTGGAAGGCATCACGGCTCAGGAATTGGTTCAGCACCTTCTCCGGGCTGCGATCCTGGAGGTCGGCCCGGAAAATGCCCCAGTGGCTGCGGATGAGGAACTCCAGGAAGGAGCACACGATCATGCCGCCGGGCCTGAGCACGCGCTTCGATTCGGCGAGATAGCGGTAGCTCTCCTCATGGTTGATGTGCGTGAGCACCGAGAAATAGGTGACAAAATCGGCGCTCTCGTCGGGCGCGGGGATTTCCTGCCCATTGGTCTCAACGAAACTCCAGTCCTCGCGTCCGCAGAGCGTGCGCGCATGGTCCAGCAGCGAGGGAAGGATGTCGGTCCCCAGGTAACGCCCATCGAGCCAGGGGGCCAGCTGCACCGCCAGGCGCCCACTGCCACAACCCACATCGATCACCGAATGCTCCGGCTTGAGCCCCAGCTGGCGCAGCAGCGCGAACTCCAGGTAGCCCACCACCTCAAACTCGCCGCCCACGGCCTGCTGCAGGGCGGTCTCGGAATGACGGATACGCTCCCAGAGCGCGTCGTATTGTTGTTTGTACTTGGCCATGGTGCTGGGGAGGTGCGGGGTGAAGGGTGCGAAAGGACGCCGACAGGCAACGCCGAACAGGGCCGGCGCAGCGATGCACACGAGAAAGGAGCGGTTCCTCGAGAAGTCCAAGAATTTATCAGTGCACAGGGTGACCGTTATCACCCGGACGGGGCCGTCCCCCCTCCATTCTTCCCCCTTGTCCCCGCGCCTCTCCTGCGTTTGTGTCGCCCCCACACCATCCCTTCCACTCGTGCCGAGCACCTCCCTCACCTTCACCAGTCCCGAAGCGCACCGCAGCTGGCTCACCAGCCAGGCCACCCTGCCCGCGGGTTTCCGCGTCGGCACCACCCGCTTCGACTTCGTCCCGCGCGAGGCCCCCAAGCCCGCCAAGATGACCCTCACCCTCATCGCCCTGGACAAGCCCAGCCCTGATTTCGCCGCCGTCTTCACCAAGAACGCCTTCCCCGGCGCCCCCGTCATCGTCGGCCGCTCGCGCCTCGCCGAACCCGCCATCGGCGCCATCCTGGTCAACAACAAGATCTCCAACGTCTGCGCCCCCGGCGGCGTCGACACCGCCAACCGCATCTGCGCCGAGGCCGCCCGCCTGCTCGGCATGCCCCCCGCCCAGGTCCTCCCCTCCTCCACCGGCGTCATCGGCTGGGGCCTTCCCGAGGAAAGCATCATCACCCACCTGCCCCAGGCCGTCGCCTCCCTCACCAAGGAAAGCATGATGCCCGCCGCCGAGGGCATCGTGACCACCGACCTCTACCCGAAGCTGCGCAGCGTCCAGCTCGGTGGCGGTCGCATCGTCGGCATCGCGAAGGGCGCCGGCATGATCGAGCCGAACATGGCCACCATGCTCGTCTACATCCTCACCGACCTTGTGGTGCCCCGCGAGCAGCTGCGCGCCATCCTCTCGCGCGTCATCGAGACCAGCTTCAACTCCATCTCCATCGACAGCGACACCTCTACCTCCGACACCGTCGTCGCCGTCTCCTCCGGCCTCGTCCCCTGCCCGGACCTCGTCGCCTTCGAGAACGCCCTGCGCCAGATCTGCACCGATCTGGCCGAGGACGTCGTCCGCAATGGCGAGGGGGTACGCCACGTCATGCGCATCCAGGTGAGGAACGCCCCCAGCTTCCCCCTCGCCCGCGCGCTCGCCAAGGCCATCGCCAACGCCCCCCTCTTCAAATGCGCCGTCGCGGGCAATGACCCGAACGTCGGCCGCCTCGTGCAGGCCATCGGCAAGCACGTCGGCGCCCACAACCTCCAGGTGGACCTCTCACGCCTGCGCGCCTCCATCGGCGGCATCGAGATCTTCTCCGCCGGCGCCTTCCGCCTGAATCCCGAAAAGGAGCTCGCCCTCGTCGCTCACCTGAAGGGAGCCGAACTCTATGTCAGCAAGCCTGACGCGGACGGCATCTTCTCCGCCCCGATCCACCACCCGCCCCACGAGCGTTGCGTGGAGATAGAGGTCGACCTGGGCACCGGCAGCGAGCAGGCCACGGTCTTCGGCGCCGACCTCACCCACGAATACGTCAGCGAAAACGCCGACTACCGAAGCTGAGTGGCGGCAGGCAACGGGGGCCTCGGGCAATGGAGCCCCCCGCCCCCATGCCCCGGCCGTTTCAGGCGCCCCGCGGGCGCTGCAATCCTCCTGCAGCACCCGCAGGCACCGACCCCGACCGCCCCCCCCCCCGGGCCACTTTCCGCCCTGACACGCATTTTTTAGCGAAGCCCGAAGCACGCTTCTTTTCTGCATCCCCCCTCCATCTCGCGCTTGCGGTGCGCCGCCCTCCCAGCTAGCAATCCCCGCTCGACACACCGCCCAGGCGGAACCCCCCACTCCCTTTTCCAGGACATTTTATCCCCCACGCGAACATGACCATTCCCGCTGTTTCCACCGATCGCTTCGACGAGGCACTCGCCGAGTGCACCCAAAACCCGAATAATCCCAAGTCCGAGAAGCGCGGCTGGAACTACTCTTACAGCGAAGCCTTTATGAAGGACCTGCCCGAGCTCTACAACATGCTCGTGGCCACCATCAACAAGAACCCCGACTCCCAGATCGCCGGCTCCTTCGCCCTGAACCTCACCACGGTCATCCACCACGCCTACAAGGCCAGTGGCGCCAAGTTCGCCCCCCTCACCAAGGAGGAAGTCACCGCCTTCCGCCACAACGAGGAATACTGGCTCATCCAGGTCCGCAAGCTGCCCGTCCAGCTCGCCCAGGAGTCCGAGGAGGAGTACTTCCTCAAGCGCTCCAACGGTGACGTGCTCAAGGCCGCCATCGACATGATGCGCGACTTCGCCTCCATGCACCGCCCCCAGAACCCGCAGATCTGGAACCGCAGCCTCGAGGTCGCCCGCCTCAACCTCGGCGCCGCCCAGGCCGCGCTCAAC
>JAHFTI010000022.1 GCA_023265535.1 Opitutaceae bacterium | reverse complement strand
CCACGCGCAGCAGGTAGCCGCGCAGGTACTAGCTCTCGGGCATGGTTGCCAGGACCGGATGGTCCGCCGGCTGGTGTGCCCATTCGAGGATGTGCACGCGGCGCTTGGAATCGGCGGCCGACTGGGCGATGACCGCGCGCAGTTCGGCGTCCTGCATGTGGTGCGAGCAGGTGTAGGTGGCCAGGATGCCGCCCGGGTTGAGCAGCTTGAGGGCGCGCAGGTTGATTTCCTTGTAGCCGCGGAGGGCGCCCTCGAGGGCGGACTTGGACTTCGCGAAGGGCGGCGGGTCGAGGACGATGAGGTCCCAGCGCGGCTCATTTTCGCGGGCGGAATCGTTGAGCCAGTCAAAGACATTGGCCGTCTGGAAGCTGGCCTTCAGGCCGTTCTTCTCGGCATTGCGGCGGGCCGAGACGATGGCGTCATCGGCACTGTCCAGGCCGAGGACCTCCTTCGCGCCTGCCTTGGCGGCATGAAGGGCGAAGGCGCCCTGGTTGCAAAAGGCGTCGAGGACGCGCTTGCCGGCGCAGAACTTGGCGACTGCGAGGTGCTGGGTGCGCTGGTCGAGGTAGAAGCCGGTTTTCTGGGCATTCTGCAGGTCGAGCCAGTAGTTCACGCCGTCGATCTCGAGCCAGCGCGGCTCCCAGGGCTGTCCGCTGAGGGTGTGGATCTCCTGACGCAGGCCCTCGAGGCGGCGGATGCTGGCGTCATTGCGGAAAATGATCTCGGCGGCGCCCGTGAGCTCCTTGAGGAGGGCGGCGATCAGGTCGGCGCGCTTCTCCATGGCGAGGGTCTGCACCTGCAGGACCAAGGTGTCGCCAAATTGGTCGACCACGATGCCGGGCAGGCCGTCGGACTCGGACCAGACCAGGCGGCGGACCCCGCCCGTGTAGCCGGAGAGCTCGCGTCGGGCGAGGGCGTCGGTGATCGCCTTGCGCAGGAAAGCCTCGTCGAGGGTGATGCGGTCGCGGCTGAGGCGGCGGAAGACGATCTGGGACTTGCTGTTGTAAATGCCGGTGCCGATGAAGCGGCCCGTGCGGTCGCGGCATTCGACGAGTTCGCCGTCATGCTCGGCGGGCAGGAGGGCCTCGAGTTCGTTGGCGAAGACCCATGGGTGGCCCTGCACGATACGTGCCTTAACGTTGGCCTTGAGCTTGAGTGTCGGCGCGGGTGCGGGAGCGGGCGTGGTCATGTGCGCACTCAAGAGCGCCGCAGGACGCATCTCAAGCACCATCGCGCAACCGTGCTGGACAGCGCGCCAAAAGTTCCAACACTCCCGCGCCGTGAAACAAGCGATCGTAACCTTGGACATGGAAGGCGTGCTGACGCCCGAGATCTGGATTGCCGTGGCTGAAAAGACCGGCATCCCCGAGCTCAGGCGCACCACGCGCGACGAGCCCGACTACGACAAGCTCATGGTCGGCCGCCTGGCCATCCTCGATCGCCATGGTCTCAAGCTCTCCGACATCCAGGAGGTCATCGCCTCACTGCCCCTGCTGCCAGGTGCGCGGGATTTTCTCGACGAGCTGCGCACCCTCACACAGGTGCTCATCCTTTCCGACACCTTCGAACAGTTCGCACAGCCCCTGATGCGCCAGCTCAACTGGCCCACCCTGCTGTGCCATCGTCTCATCGTGAAGGACGACCACATCACGGGTTACCAGATTCGCACGCCGGAGCAGAAGCAGAAGGCGGTGGCGGCCCTCAAGCTGATGAATTACCGCGTGATCGCCGCCGGTGATTCCTTCAACGACACTGCAATGCTGGGTGAGGCGGACGCGGGTTTCCTCTTTCACGCCCCTCAGAACATCAAGGATCGCTTCCCCCAGTTTCCGGCGGTTGATACGTACGCGGAGCTCATGGCGCTGTTCAAGCGCGAGCTAAGCCTCTGATCAGGAGGGTGCCTGCCCCCGGGGGGGGCTTGTGGCAGTTCGTCTGCATTTTCTGACTACGGACAGGCAGGTCCGTGTCGATACACGAGTCATCCAGTCATGCGACTGCGATACCTCTTCCCCCCTCCCTGGTTCCATGAGACCCCAACACCTGCCGAGCAATTGCCTGCTGAAGGTCTATGACGAACTGTTCTCGTGCTTCTGCATGGAGCGGTTCTATCCGGGCTCCGGGCGTTATGCGGAGTTGGTCGCTGCCCTCCATGAGCGTTATCCGGTATCCACTTACGGCGTTGAGGTCGAGGAGGAGATCGAGGAAATGGCGGCGAGGACCAGCCGTTGGGCCGCCGAGATCTGCAGCCAGTTTCGCGAGCTGCGCACGATGATCGCACGATTTCCGATGCCCTTGCGCAAACGGCGCAATCCCTACGACCTGGTGCGGGACGTGATCTATTTCTCGACGCTTCAGCAGTCGAGAAAGTATCTCCTGATCAATGAGCTGAAGCGCCTGCAGCGCAAGGCCAAGTCCCGTGGTCCCCAGGATGCCTGCGATTTGGTGTCAGAGCTGTTCCTCCGCTACCATAGCCGCCTCCTCGCCCAGGAACTCCACCTGCGTGTCAGCGAGCCGCTGCTCCGCTCGGTCGATCAGGTCCTGAAGGCCGAGATCATGGCGCCGCCCTTCTGAGCGACGCGCGCCACATTAGCACTGATTTTGGAGGGCCTGCCTTTGCGCAGGCCTTTACCGTTTATGGCGCGTAGTTAACACTCTGCTTACGACTGACGGGTTGCCTCCGCTTGCGATGCTGGCGTATTTCTGGGGAGCGCAGCCCCCCTTGCCTCTTGCCCATGTCCGGCACAGCCCAGCCCCTTTTCCTGATCACGCACGAGTTTTTCCCTCGGCGCGGCGGCATCGCCACGTTCACCGAGGAAATGGCCAAGGCGAGCAGCAAGCTGGGTTACGATGTAGAGGTCTGGGCGCAGGCGGCGCATCCCTCGACGCAGAACAAGCCCTGGCCCTTTCGCCTGAAACGGCTGCCCCTCCTGGGCAGCCATGACCTGAGCTGCCAGCTCAAGCTGATGAGGGAGCTCATCGCGGAGCGCCGGCGCCTGCGCTATGCGACCGTGTACCTGCCCGAGCCAGGTCCCATGCTGGCGATGATGCTGCTGCAGCATATCAACACGTTCAGGCCGAAGCGGCTGATCCTCACCTTCCATGGCTCGGAGATCCTGCGTTTTCACCGAAACCCCGTCACCCGGCAACTGGCCGGGCAGCTGATCCGGCGGGCCACGCGCATCAGCACGCTCACCCACTACACGCGCCGCCTGCTGTGCGAGCGTTTCCCGATGGCGGAGGGAAAGGTGTTCCTCACGCCGGGCGCCCTGCGTTCCGACTTTGCCGTGGTCCACAGTCCGGGTGCCGAGAGCCGCCGCAAGGTCATCATCCTGACGGTGGCCCGCCTGCATCCGCGCAAGGGGCAGCTGCACACCCTGCGTGCGCTGCAGTCGCTCGCCCCGCGTTTTCGGGAGCAGATCGAGTACTGGGTGGTGGGTGGACACGGCAAGGAGGGCTACGACGCCCTGCTGCGTCGCGAGGCAGCCAAGGGGGACCTCCAGGTGCGTTTCTTCGGGGACGTGAGCGACGAGGAGCTCGACCAGATTTACGACCGCGCCGACATCTTTGCCATGACCAGCGTGGATCACGGCGTCAGCGTGGAGGGGTTCGGCCTCGTGTACCTGGAGGCCGCCGCGCACGGCCTGCCCGTGATCGGCCATTCCGTTGGCGGAGTCTCGGAGGCGGTGGTGCATGGCAGCACCGGAATCCTGGTGCCGCCGGACAGGCCCGCCCAGCTGGCCGCGGCCTTCGAGACGCTCATCGCCGATCCCGCGGAGCGCCAGCGCCTGGGCCGGGCCGGCCGCGAGTGGGCGCTGCGCAACCACTGGACACAGTCCGCCGAGGCCCTCTTCTCCTGAGGGCGCCCCCAGCGCGTATTCAGAAGTCGAATACGGCACCGGCAAGCGCCGAGAGGTCCTCGAAGACCGGAACGCGCGAGGCCGTGACCGAGGGAACCGTGAGCGGGTCGACCTTGCCCGTGCGAAGCGCGGCGCAGGGAATGCCGGCAGCCTGGGCGGCGCCGACGTCGGCGGCCGAATCCCCCACCATGAGGCAGTCCTCGGGGCGCAGGCCGCGTTCGGCGAGCGTCTCGAGGATGTAGCGCGGGGAGGGCTTGCGGTAGACCGCGGGCTGGCCGGGGGCCTCGGGGGCGATGCACACGCCGTCGAAGCCGCGCTCACCCAGGCCCAGCAGGCTCACGAGGCGCCGGTTCACCGCCTCGGCGTCTGCATGGGTGTAGTAGCCGCGGCCGATGCCCGACTGGTTGGTGAAGAGGAAGAGCAGAGCGCCCGCCGCGCGGGCGCGCCGGAGGATGTCACCGACATTTGGATACAGCTCCACCCCGTCCGGGTCGGACAGGTACACCTTGTCCACGATGAGCGTGCCGTCGCGGTCGAGGAACAGCGCCCTGGGGCGGGTCGGCAGGTGCATCAGCGCAGCTCCCATTCGTAGTGGTAGTCCGACAGCATGCTGGAGCCGCGTGCGTTGACCTGCACGACGTCCTCGATGCGGCAGGCGCCGAGGCCGGGGTAATAGAGGCCGGGCTCCACGGTGACGACGGCTCCCTTGCGCAGGGTGCAGTCGATGGCCCCGCTGAGGCGTGGCATCTCGTGCACCGCGAGGCCCAGGCCGTGCCCGGTGCCGTGGAAGAAGCCGACCGAGCCCTTGGCGTCGCGCCTTGTCTGGTAGCCGCGCTTCTCGAATTCGGCGACGACACCGCGGTGCACGTCGCGTCCGTTGACCCCGTCGCGCACGGCCTTGAGGGCGCCGAGCTGGGCGCTGCGCACAGCCTCCACGAGCGAGCGTTGGGCGTCGTTGGCGCGCCCGCGCAGGAAGGTCCGCGTCATGTCCCCATGGTAGCCGGTCTTCTGGATGCGAGGGAAGATGTCGACAATGATGAGCTCGTTGGCGCGGAGCGGGCCGGTGCCGCGGCAATGGGGATCGCAGGCCTGGTCGCCGCCGGCGGCGATGGTGTCGATGGAAAGACCGCCCGCCTCGAGGCAGGCGACCTCGATCTGGAACTTCAGCTTCTCGCTCGTCACGCGTTCGCCCTTGTGCACGAGGTAGCCGTCCTTGACGCGGCTCTTGCGAAGCAGCTTCTCGGCGGCGGCGAAGCCGAGGGCGGCGCAGCGGTTGCCCTCGCGGATGGCGTTGGCCTCGGCCTTGGTCTTGAATTCGCGCTGGGGGAAGAGCGAGCCCTCGCACACGGCGAGCTCGAGCCCGAGCCTTTGCAGGCGCACGGCCAGGCCCGCCGGGAATTCCTCGGGAATGCTGAAGGCCTTCACGCCATGCTCGAGGGCCAGCACCGTGATGACCTCGGCGATGCCGGGTGCGCGGTCGGTCCACTTTTCACGCGCCTTCTGCTGGTAGGTTTCCAGAGGGAGGACCAGGTCGAAGTTCGACTCCTTTCGCCCGCGCCCGAATTCAAGGGCGTTGAGCAGCGCCACCTTTTTGCCGCCGAGTTCGCAGGCGACGAAGGGATCGGGTGCGTGGAAGCCCCCGAAATAGAGCATGTCGGAGCTTCTTTCGGAGTCGGCGTAAAGGAGGGGCGGCAATGTTTTCATTGCCCTCCAGATAGAGGCAGGAAAGCCCCGCGCGCAAGCGGTTAGGCACTCCCCTCAGAAGGTCATCTCACCCTTGAGCAGCTTTTCCCCGAGCACCTTGGTGGCGCGCTCAAGGACCTCGGGCATGGCCGCCTCGAGCACCTCGGGGGTGAAGCCGTGCTGCATCAGCAGCTCGGAATTGAACCCGAACAGGAAGGCGTCCTCCGCGGCACCGGCACCCAGGGTGGTGGCGATGAACTTGCCGGCGTGCACCACGAGTGCGAGGGGCAGGACGTCGGCCGGCATATCCGCGGTGGGGGGCTGGGTCGAGGCCACGCACACGAGCGAGGCGGGAAAATTCCATTTCCTGAGGAGTTCAGCCCCGACCTGCGCGAAGTTGTAGCCGAGCACCTGGGTCTCTGCCTTGTCCCAGGAAATCGAGTTGGTCTCGCAGAGCTTGCGCACCTCGACCATGTGCTCGGCGCAGCTGTAGGCGATGGCGAGTTTTCCGATCTCATGGATGAGCGCGGCCGTATAGGCGACGGAGGGATCCACCACCCTGCCCTTCTTGGCGAGGTACTCGGCGCCGATGGCGCACACGAGGTTGCGGCGGCAGAAATCACCGGGTTCCCATTGGTAGCCCTTCACGGGCTGGTTCATCCAGCGGCTGGCCAGGGAGAGTGCGGCGAGGCGGTAGATTTCCCGCGAGCCCAGGCGGATGACGGCCTCGCTGAGTGATTCAATCTTGTTGCCACCGCCGCCGAAGAAGGCCGAGTTCGCGAGGCGGAGGGTGGAGCCGGCCAGGGCCGTGTCCATCTTGATGAGCGCCTCGATGTCGTCGGAGGAGGAGTTCACATCCTCGAGCACCTTGATGAGCTTGGGCATCAGGGACGGGGAACAGGGCAGCCTCAGGGCTCGTTCACAGACCTCGCTCAACTGGGGGGCTTGGGGCATGACGACAGGGGAAGTGGAATTGGGGTGGGCACCTACCCCGCTCAGGCTGCAGTCAGGAGCGAGGCGGGGTCAAGGATGAGGGCTATGTTGCCGTCACCCAGGATGGCACCGCCGGCCACGCCTGCCAAGCCATGAAGGAAGGCGCCGAGGGTCTTGATGACGACCTCCTGCTTGCTGACCATCTCGTCGACCAGGAGCGCGGCGATGCGCCCATTGAACTCGACGATGACGACGATGCCCTCCCACGGGACCTCGACTGCGTCGGGGATGTTGAAGCGACGGTGGAGGCGATGCAGCGGAAGGATGCGGCCACGGTGGTCGAGGATCTCGCCGCGGCCCTGGATGGTGGTGAAGGCCTCCTTCGCGGGGCGAAGCGCCATCTGCACGGAGGTGCTCGGGAGAATGAAGCGGTCGGAGCCGACGCGAACGACGAGGCCGTCGATGATGGCCATGGTCAGCGGGAGCTTGATGCGGAAGACCGTGCCCTTGCCGACTTCGCTGTCGATCTCGACCTTGCCGCGCAGCTTCTCGATGTTTCGTTTCACGACGTCCATGCCGACGCCGCGTCCAGAGACTGCGGTGACCTTCTCGGCGGTGGAGAAACCGGGGAGGAAGATGAAGTTGAGGATCTCCTCCTTGCTGTAGGTCTGGCCGGGATTGACGAGGTTCAGCTTCTGGGCCTTTGCGAGGATCCTGGCGGGATCGATGCCGTGGCCGTCATCGCTGAGCTCAATGATGATGTTGCTGCCCTGATGGAAGGCCTTCAGCTCGAGACGGCCGGTCTCGGGTTTGCCGGAGGCGATGCGGTCGGCCGACTTTTCGAGGCCATGGTCAAGGGAGTTGCGGACCATGTGCACGAGCGGGTCGCCGATTTCCTCCACGACAGTGCGGTCGACCTCGGTGTCCTCGCCGATTGAGACAAAGGCGACTTTCTTGCCGAAGTCGCGGGCGAGGTCGCGTGCGAGACGCTCCATCTTCTGGAAGGTGGGTTTCACGGGCACCATGCGCAGCGACATCGCGGTGTGCTGGAGGTCCTTCGTGATGCGGCCCAGCTGCGAGACGTTGCGTTGCAGGGCCGAACCCTCGTCAGAGGCGGCCCTGGCGGATTCCACCAACTGGCTTTGCACGATGACGAGCTCACCGACGACATCCATGAGGCTGTCGAGCTTCTCGGTGTTGACGCGCACGGTCGCCGAGGAGGCTGCCGTGTTGGTGGTGCCTGCGGCGGCCGCCACCTTGACGTTCTGAGCATTCTTGGCGGCGGCGTGCTGCTGCTCCTCAGTGATCTGCTGGGAGGGGGCGGGCGACGGGACGACGGCGGAGGACACGGGTTCCTCAGCCTTGGGCGCCTCAACCACAGGGGCCTGTACGGGCTCGGGCTGTTTCTCGGGGGCAGGGGCGGTGCTGGCCTTGGCGCCGGGATTGGCGGCGAGGATCTTCACCTCGCGGATGAGGTGGCTCACGGGCACGATCTCGTGCGGGAGGATTCCCTTGTCGAGGGCCTCCGAAATCTGGTTCACCATCGTCTGCACCGCGTCGCGGCTTTGCAGGACCGCGGTGATGATGGTTGGGTTCAGCAGCAGTTCGCCGTTCCGGGCGAGATCCAGCAGCGACTCCACCTCGTGGGTGAGCACGTGCATGGGCTTGAGCTGCAGGAAGCCGGAGACACCCTTGATGGTGTGGAAGGAGCGGAAGATGGAATTGAGGGCGTCCTTGTCCGTCGGAGCATCGTCGAGGGTGAGCAGGGCCGCCTCGATCTGATTGAGATGGTCGAGGGCCTCGGCCCGAAATTCGCCCAGGAGTTCGCGATTTTCCTCCAGGTTGAGGTCCATCATCACGTCAGCCTTCGTGTCGAGGGCGGGCATGTTCGCGTCGGGTGCTGCGGCCTTGGTCTGCTCGGCAGGTGCGGCCGCCTTGCCAGCATCCTTGAATGCAACCGGCTCCTTGCCGCTCTTCATGGCGAGCAGGGTCTTGGGCAGCCAGTCCACCACGGCCTTCAGGTCGGCGAGGCTGCGCTCGTCAAACGGCTGGGCGTTGTCCAGCCGTTTCTCAAGCGCGTCGCGCAAGGCACGGATGGGTGTGTTGACTTCAGGTTGAACCGAGGTCTGCTCACTCAGCTCTCCGAGGAGGCTGTAGGCTGGTATCAGCCCATCGTCACGACCCGGCTGAGCAAGAATGGACTCAGAGGCGAGGCGATTGAGGGTATCCTCGATCAGGGGAAACGATTCCAAAGGGATAGACATGTCTCCTGTAATTATATGACCCAGTAGATACGGACCCAAGACCGGAAACTTTATCGGGAAAACGATTAAAGACACCGGCTTGGGGTCCGATCTACTTCACAGAACGCGGGGACCAGCCGCAGACAGAACCAATCCTTTCAAATGAGTACCAACGCACTCTCGACGAATGTGGCCAAAACGACGGCCAACAAGTACCTGACCGTGACCCTGGAGAATGAAAGCTATGGCATGGCTGTTCTCAAGGTCCGTGAAATCATCCGCCTTCAGAAGATCACGCCGGTGCCCCAGATGCCTTCCTACGTGAAGGGTGTCATCAATTTGCGCGGTAGCGTCATTCCGATCGTGGACCTGCGCCTCAAGTTCGGCCTCAAGGCTGAGATCGCTGAGCGCACCTGTATCGTCGTGGTGCAAGTCAACATGGCTTCCGGGCAGACCGTTCAGATGGGCCTCATCGTGGACAGCGTTGAGGAGGTCGTCACCCTGGGGTCCGATGAGATCGAGCCCACCCCCGAGTTCGGCACCCGCATCGACACGACTTACCTGCTCGGCATGGCCAAGGTCAAGGGGCAGGTCAAAACCCTGCTCGACATCGACCGTGTGGTGGCGCAGGAGGCGATCGAGCGCATGGCCAAGGCCACCTGAATTTCCTCACAGACAAACAGAAGGCCGCCTCATCAGGCGGCCTTTTTTGTTGTCGCGCACCCGGCAGGGCCCATTAGCCCTCCACGCTAGCGGCGTGCGCCTGTGTTGTCGGGCGCGCGGGTCCCCCGACCCTCAGGCTCAGTGCTTGTCGAGCACCTGCCGCAGGCGGCCGCAGATTTCCTCAAGACGGTAGGGCTTGTGGATGAAGTGCTTTTGCCCGAGCTGGGTGAGCTCAGCCTGCATCTCGGTGGTTATATTTCCGCTGACGACCAGGGCAGGCGTGCCGGGACGCACCCGGATCAGGTCGCGATAGACCTCGATGCCATGCACCTGGGGCATGTTCAGGTCCAGGATCACCGCATCGATGCGTATCGACTTGTCGCGGATGATGGAGAGGGCGTCGCCTCCGTCGCGTGCCGTGTGGACGGTGTAACCGCAGGGGCCGAGGACGTTGCACAGGAGGTTGCGCAGGCTGAGTTCATCCTCCACCACCAGCACGGATTCGGAGCCCCCGGGGAACTCGGAAAGGACCCTTTGCTGAGGTACCACTGCCTGTTCGGGGGCATGGGCAGAGATGGGAAAGTAGAGGATGAAACTGCTGCCCACTCCCGGGGTGCTCCTCACGTCCAGCAGGCCGTTGTGGCTTTGGATGATGCCGTACACCATTGCCAGGCCGAGGCCGGTGCCGCCGGAGTCCTGCTTGGTGGTGAAGAAGGGCTCGAAGATGCGCTGGATGATCTCCTGCGGGATGCCGATTCCTGTATCCGAAACTTGGAGACACACGTAGTCGAGGGCCGGATTGGCCTGGAGCTGGGCGAGTTCCACGCCCTTGCAGACCCGGGTCTGGATCGTGATGGTGCCGCCCTTGGGCATGGCATCGCGTGCATTGACGCAGAGGTTCATGATGACCTGTTGCATCTGGTTCTGGTCGGCCAGCAGCTGGGGCAGGTTGTCCTGCAGGTCGAGATCGAAGCAGACGGTGCGGGGAAAGGTCTCGGAGAGGAGGTTGCCGAGCTCGCGCAGGAGCTTGTTGAGGTGCAGCGGGATCACGCGGACCTCGGCCTTGCGGCTGAAGGTGAGGATGCGCTGCACCAAGCCCACGGCCCGTTGAGCGGCACCGTGGATTTCGCGCATGTAACGCTTGAGCACCTCGTCCTGCTGGATGGCGGGGCGGGTCATGCAGACCTCCGCGTAGCCATTGATGATGGCCAGCATGTTGTTGAAATCGTGGGCGATGCCACCGGCGAGCGTGCCGATGCTCTCCATCTTCTGGGCTTGCCTCAGCTGGGCCTCGAGCCGTTTGCGCTCGGTGATGTCCTCGCGCAGGCAGAGCAGGTGGGTGATGGTTCCCTGGTGGTTGCGCACCGCGCTGACATGGAGGTTTTCCCAGACGGTGCCGCCGTCGCGACGTGTGAATTGCGCCTCTCCGTGCCATTCCTTGCCGGCTCGTATGTCGGCCATGAAGTTATGGTAGGCCTCGTCGCTGGGATGGGCGTCGCGCAGCACCGACCTCTGGCGATTCATGAGGTCCTCAAGGGAATAGCCGGTGACGTTCGTGAAGGTCGGATTGACGTAGTGTGCTGCACCGACGAGGTCGGTGAGCAGGATGCCCACGGGGGACTGTTCGACGGCGCTGGTGAGCATGTAGGCATGCTCGGAGGCCTGGTGTTCGCGGGTGACGTCCTGGCCGACAGAGCGGTAGAGGGAGATGGCACCCGACTCATCGAGCAGGGCCGTTTCCTCCCAGCTGATCCAACGCCAGCCCTGGGCGGTCATCCAGCGGGTCTCGTGCTCAATGCGATGCGGCGCCTTGTGGAGCTGGGCCACAAGTCCCTGCCACTGGGCCTGGTCCTGTGCGTGGAGCAGGCGGATCAGGTCGAAGCCCTGCCAGGCACCGGTGGGGCGACCGAATTTGCGCGCAAAGGCGCGATTGACGGAGATGATGGCTCCCGTGGTGTCGCGGGCGACCGCGAAGAAATTGCTGTTTTCCCACGGTGAGACCCAGTCCCCCTGAATGATTGCCAAGGCCAGGGCACTTGGGTCGGCGGACCGATGGATGGGATCGCTGGGACGCATGATCCGCGTGCCTCAGACCAAGCCATTCAGCATGTTCGGCAGACGCTGAAGACTGTGAGACAAGCCTGCACGCACGATGCCATTGGCATCGGAGCCTTCGCCAAAGAGGACGCGCCAGCCCTGAAGCGTACACCATTCCTCCTCCGGAAGAGGGGGCACCTGTTCGAAGCCACCCTGGATGCCCTTGGACCGGACGAGCTGATCGGCGAGTTGCACGGCGGCTGCGAAAGTGGCGTGCTCGCCGGCGCTTTCCGGGTCGTTGTGATAAAGGACGGCATTCACGATCTCGGGCGCCACGCGGTGACGCTGAAGGTAATAGCCCCCCACCCTTGCATGGTCCCAGCCGATGATCTCCCGCTCGTAGGCGCAGACATCGAGGGTGCTGGTCGCGCGAAAATCGACGATCTTGGAGAACTGCTCGGGGAAGGCGGTGGCGAGGACCACCTTGCCGACGTTGTGGAGCAGGCCGATGATGTAGTCGGTGTCATCGTCCACGAGCATGGTGGAATTGGAGGTCATGATCTCGCGCGTCATGATGGCGGTGCCGATCGAGTGCCTCCAAAGGTCCTTCCAGGGAAGCTTGACCGGGCACTTCTCCATCTGGACCAGCTCCTCGATCACGGGGGTGGCGCGGGCCAGTTCGCGGATCTGGCGAAGGCCCAGGTAAAAGACAGCTTCCTCGATGTTGTTCACCTTGGCGGTCAGGTCGAAGAACACGGAGTTGACCATGCGCAGCAGGCGTGCGGTCAGGGGAGGATCACGGCGGATGACCTCGGCGATCTGCGAATTCAGGCTGATGTCCGACTTCAGGAGCTCGCCCAAGGCATGGTTGATACTGGAAAGGGACGCCAGGCGCGGGCACGCATCAATTCTCTTCGCAATTTCAGCGTCAGAAAAGGGAGTGTGATGGGAGTCGAGGGATGACTTGGGTGCGACCAGCGGAGGCATGTGATGGGCTTCTTGGAGCTTCAACCTACATCGGTTCACCGGCCCAATAATTTAGACGCCTTGAAGGCCGTCCCGCGGAAAAGTCGCACCCCTAAGGATCGTTGTGCAAATAAATGGAATAAATATAATTATGAAGCCATGTCATGAGGCCGAGCGGGCTCCTCATCCTGGCGGATTCCATTGGCAAAAAGGCCCGGCAAAAGGAATGCCGGGCCATGAGGCTGCAGCGGGGGCTTCCGGGTTCAGGCGTTCATGTCGCTCCAGCGTTTGGCCATGCGACCAAAGATCCACAACGCCACGGCGGCTGCCAGGCCTATGACAGCGAAGGGGATCCAAACGTAGAGGTGCGGCGAATAGCTGTCCCAAAGCAGGCGTGTGGCCTGGATGGAGTCGGTGCCGGTCAGTTCCTGGAGGCGGGCCATGGCCTGGGGGCGGGTGATGCCCAGGCATTGTTCAAGTTGCTGCACATTGCCGTTCCAGGCCTTGGCCTGGCCGAAGGGGGTGTGCTCGGCGATGTAGCGCAGGGCGAGGACGGCTTTTTCGCCAAAGTTGCCGTAGACGTAGCCCGCCATCTTGGAGCCGACATAGACGCCGATGCCGACGGGAATGTTCACGTAACCCAGGTAGAGCCCCTTCTTTCCCGGGGGGGCGATCAGGGCGAGGTATTCGGATTTCTTGGGACCGATGAGCATTTCGCCGAAGGAGAAACCCACGATGCCCGCCACGAGCATCCAGGCGCTTTGGGTCCAACCTGCTATCAGCAGGCCGACGATGGCTATGCCCATGCCAAGGAGCATGGCCTCCAGGGTGAGCATGCGGCGGGTCAACCAGGCGACGGGGACGACGCCGAGGATGATGAAGAGGGAGTTGAGGCTGAGCAGCACCTGCTGCGGGATCATGGGGCCGCGGCTGGTCTGCTCGACAAGGACGCGCTCCAGGCCGTCAGGAAGCCAGGCCAGGGACCGCGCCAGGGGGCCGCTGTCGACCCAATCGGCGATGAAGTTGGGCTGGAGGTCCCAGAGTTGGTACATCATCAGCCAGAAGCCGGACATGATCAGCAGCCAGCTGAGGAGGCGGCGCTCAAAGACATTGGTGAGGGTGCGCCAGATGACCGAGCCGAGGCCCTCGCTCTGGGAGGCGCCTGTGGGTACATCCTTGTAACAGAGCAGCAGGGCCAGGTTGAAGGAGCTGAACAGGGCCGAGGCGAGGAAGAGGTTGCGCCAGGCTTCCTTGGAGTTGGCCACGGCATTGAGCGGTTCGGGGAGGATGGCGGCCAGGCCGAGGAGGATGGAGGGCAGGAAATGGCCGACGAAGGCGCCCACGTTGACCACCCAGTAGAAGAGTCCCCAGCCGACGGAGGAGTTTTCCTTGGTGAGCTGGTGGGCGAGGGAACCCTGGATGCCGGGCTTGAAGAAGGCGGTGCCCGTGGCGAGCACCATGACGCCGATGAAGAAGCCCCAGTAGTTGCTGACGAAGGAGACGTCGCGAAGGAAGGCGATAAGGATGTAGCCGAGGACCATGCCGCCGATGGCTCCGACGAGGGTCTTCTTGTAGCCGAGACGGTCGGCCAGGCCGCCGGTGATGATGGGAAGCAGGGATTGGAAGGCGGCCCACCAGGCGTAGATCGTGCCCTTGTCCAGGGCAGTGAGGTGGAGGCCGCCGGGATTGTCCGCCTGCATGATGTAGATGGGGGCCATCACGCGGAGGTTGTAGTAGGCCAGGCGCTCGAACATCTCGATGGTGTTGAGAGTCCAGAAGGTGCGGCCGAAGCGTTTCTTGGCAGCGGGCTGGGTGGAGGTGCCTGCGGCGTCGGGTGCGTTGCTCATGTCGTGGATTTTTGCCGTTGCCCAAGGGGGAGGCGACGGACGGGGGAGTTTGTTTTCGCCCCATAAGACAGATTCGTGGCGAAAAGGAAATACGGCACGCGCGGCGACGACAAAAAAACGCCCCCTCCGGTGGGAGGGGGCGCGGGAGGGGCGTCCTGCTGTGTAGTGGGTGCACCACTACGCACTGGGCGGGCGCACCGTTCAGGCGGGCATGTTCAGGACCAGGTTGTCGCCGGTCATCTCGGGGGGCTTGGGCAGGCCCATGAGGGCGAGGACCGTCGGGGCGACGTCGGCCAGGCGGCCGCCCTGCTTCATGCGGGTGCCATCCTTGGTGAAGCCCTTGCCGACCACGAAGCACTCGACGAGATTGAGCGTGTGGGCGGTGTGCGGGCTGTTGATGGTGGCGTCCCACATCTGCTCGACGTTGCCGTGGTCGGCGAGGATGACGGCCCTGCCGTTCATCTTCTCGACGGCCTGGAGGAGGACGCCGACGCCGAGGTCGGTGGCCTCGCAGGCGCGAACGGCGGCGGGGATGGAGCCGGTGTGGCCGACCATGTCGGGGTTGGCGAAGTTGACGACCACGAGATCGTACTTGCCGGAGAGGATGGCCTCGCGGGCGTGCACGGTGACGCTGGCGGCGGACATGTCGGGGGCCAGGTCATAGGTGGCGGCCTTCGGGCTGGCGGCCATGCCGCGATCCTCGCCGGCGAAGGGCTCCTCGCGATAGTCGTTGAAGAAGAAGGTGACGTGGGGGTACTTCTCGGTCTCGGCGGTGCGGAACTGGGTCTTGCCCTGCTTGGCCACCCATTCGCCGAGGATGTTCACCATCTTGGCGGGTTTCTTGAGGATGGTTTCGATCGGCAGGCCCTTCTGGTACTCGGTGAGGCCGGCGAAATAGAGGTCCAGCTTGGGGCCGCGTTCGAATTCCTTGAAGGCGGGATCGGCGAAGGCCTTGGCAATCTCGCGGGGGCGGTCGCCGCGGAAGTTGAAGAAGATGACGGAGTCACCGTTGCCGATGGTGGCGATGGGCTTGCCGTCGGCGCCGACGATCCAGGTGGGGAGGATGAACTCATCGCCCTTCTGGGTGTCGCTGAGGGGCTTGTCGTAGTACTGCTGGATTGCCGTGATGGGATCGGTTGGGGTGAGGTCGGCCTTCTGGCCGGTGAGCAGGAAGTAGGCCTTGCTGACGCGCTCCCAGCGGTTGTCGCGGTCCATGGACCAGAAGCGGCCGCAGACCGTGGCGACCTTGCCGACGCCGATTTCGGCGAGCTTGGCCTGCAGTTCCTTCATGAAGGCGAGGCCGGACTGCGGGGGCGTGTCGCGGCCGTCCATGAAGGCGTGGATGTAGACGTCCTTGGTGAGGCCGGCCTTTTTGACGAGGGCGAGGAAGCCGTACAGGTGCTCAAGCAGGGCGTGCACGCCGCCGTCGGAGCAGAGGCCCATGAAGTGGAGCTTGGTGCCCTTGTCCTTGGCATTCTGGATGGCTTTCTTCCAGACGGCGTTTGCCTCGATCTCGCCATCGCTGATCGCCTTGGTGATGCGCACGATTTCCTGGTCGACGATGCGGCCGGCACCGATGTTCTGGTGGCCGACCTCGCTGTTGCCCATGACGCCGACGGGCACGCCGACGTCGAGACCGGAGGCGGCCAGCAGGGCCACGGGGGCCGTGGCCTGCAGTTGGTCGTCGCAGGGTTTGCGCGAGAGGAACACAGCATTGTACTGGTTCTGGGCGGGATCGGGGTTCTTGCCCCAACCATCGCGGATGACAAGGAGGACGGGAGTGCGCGTAGTGCTCATAGGAAAGTGAAAGGGGACATCAGAAGGAATTCCAGAGCATGAAACAAGCCCGACCTTCAGGAAGCGGCTCGGGATTGTGGTGGAGTCCAAGGGAGGCCTTGTGGATGCGCGCTGCCCTGACCTGGTTTTCCAAGGGGAAACGGGGGCAGTAGCGGGACTTTCACCGCGGGGCCAATGGACTAATAATCTTTGGGGTGCTGGGGCTACGGTGGGCCCGTGCGGCCTGTGTTGGTGCTCAATGATTTCTTGCTGCCCGGCCGCCCGAGGGCACATATCAAGACATCACCTTCGTCGGGATCCCTGAATGTCCACCACCGCAAACGCACACAACATCATCCGCTGCAGCGACGTGAGCGTGCGCTATGGGGCGGTGTTGGCCTTGGACAAGGTGAGCGTCGACATCCGCTGCGGCAGCCTGACGGCGCTGGTCGGCCCCAATGGTGCCGGAAAGAGCACGCTCCTGCGTGCGATTCTCGGATGGCACAGGCTGAGCACGGGGGAGATCAGGATCGGCGATGCGCACCCGCAGCATGTGCTGCCCCGCCTGGCCTATCTTCCGCAGCGCCACATGGTGGACTGGGATTTTCCCATCACGGTGCGAGAGCTGGTTGAGCAGGGACGCTACCCTGCCCTGGGCTTGCTGGGACGCTTCCGTGAGGCGGACCATGTGAAGGTGCGGCAGGCCATGGAGGAGCTCGACCTGGTCGGGCTGGGAGACCGGCAGATCCGCATGCTGTCGGGAGGGCAGCAGCAGCGGGTGTTCCTGGCACGTGCGCTGGCACAGGGAGCCGACATTTTCCTGCTGGATGAGCCCTTCACGGGACTGGACCGTTTTTCCACGGCGGAGCTCACGCACATCCTGCTCAACTGGCGGGCGCAGGGGCGCACGGTGGTGGCGGCGGTCCATGACATCGAACTGGCGCGCAGCCATTTTGCCGAGGGTGTGGTGCTTGCCGGCAGGCTGATCGCCGCCGGGCCCGTGGCCCAGTCGCTTTCCGAGGAGGTGCTCGAGCAGGCTTTCCAGGACAGGCACTGCAGGCATGAGGACCCCCTTGGACTGGTGCGCACCGCGCGCTTCCCGCAATGAGCGCCCTGGACTTCATCATCGAGCCCTTCCGCTATGATTTCATGCAGCGCGGCCTGCTGTCGGCATGCCTGCTCGGGGTGAGCGGCGGACTGCTGGGAGGAATCCTCATCCTTAGGCGGCTCGCGCTCATGGGGGACGCGCTCTCGCATTCGCTGCTGCCCGGCGTGGGGCTGGCCTACCTGCTCTTTGGCGCGAACA
>JAHFTI010000368.1 GCA_023265535.1 Opitutaceae bacterium | reverse complement strand
AGGGGGGGGAGGTGAAGGCGCGGGAGGGCTGGGGCGGAAGCCTGTGGGGGCGCACGTATTGGGTGGGAGAAGCGTAAATTCGCTTTTTCTGAGGCCTCCCCCCGTGAATGTCCGACCCCTGGTGGTAAGCTGCGGCCCTCCAATTAGGAGCATCATGTCATCAAGTGTCCCCTTCCAGAATCACTCTAGCGCTCCCAGCGAGCCTATCGCTGGCTCCTTCCCCCAGGGCCTCGAAATCCGGGTCTTCATCACTTCGCTGATGTCGGTCGTCCCCTCAGAGACGATAGCCGCCATGCGGCATGTAGATCTGCCGCCGGGAAGGCCGTCCCTGTCCGATGAGAGCCGGCGCGTCCATGACCTGGTCTCCCGGACTTATCGCGACCGGAATGCCTTTCCGAACCTTGAACGCGAACTGACCGACTTCCACCTGTATCGGGACTGGGACCGCTCCCTGGCCTTGACGGTGTGTTTTATACTGGCGTGCCAGGGGCGCGATGCGCTGGAGGGGATGCAGGCGGACTACAGTCCCGACGGCATCTATTATGACCTGGCCCCGAAGGATTACATGCCTGATGGGAGGCCAGGCTTCTGGGACAGGCTCAGCCCCCATTTCAAGGAGGGCGACCGGATCCTGCACCATTGGAGCCCTGGCTATCGTCTGCTCTGTATCTTCAGGGGGGATCGCATCGTTCATGAATTCCTGCATCAGCATCAAAGCTATGCCCCAGGATACAAGGACGTGCACTACTTCCGCTGTGTGGAGCGCTACAGGGAGCGGGGTGGTGTGAGGGCCTATTTGCGTGGGGAGTTTACCTGGAGCCAGGAGCTGATGGAGTCCTTGCGGCTGCCGACGGATTGGGCAGAGTCGATGAGTTACATCAAGCCTGAGCTTGTCGTGGTCGATACCGAATGAAATTCCTTCTCTGGAATCTCCAATGTGCCACAGCCCGTTCCGTGCGTGGACAGATGCTCGACGAGATCGTCGAGGCGGAGGCGCCTGATAAGGTGAGCTCTCAGGGCTCGACGAAGGGCAGCGACATAACCTGTTCCTGGCCGCCCCGACCGATCACGGTCCACGCCGAGAGCACATCGTGGAATGGCGTCAGGCGGTGAAAGGCTCGCCGCAATGGCAGCCTCGACCGCGCTTTCACTCAGCGCCCCGCCTTCTACGCGGTCGACCCCATTCGGGATCGTATTCAAGCGCGTGAACTCCACGCGCAACAGACTAGGTCCCCACGCGCAGGCCGCTCATCCAGATGGAAAGGTCTGGGGAGCGGGCCATGTTACCAGTCTGCCTTCACTGAGCGTGAGGACTTCTGCACCACTTTCTTGCCTGTGGAGAGTGGCGCCGTGCCCGGGCTAAGCTCACTCACAACATTCACGGCAAAGCCACCAATTCGAACACGGCGGAGTCGTACTCGGGGTCGAGCTTCACGGGGATGCCCATGGTCTGCAGCGCAGCGCCACTGACCAGGGCGCCGTTCACCTTGGAGTGCTCCGCTTTCCCACGATTCAGCTCGGTGATCTTGTAGCTTCGTGTGGAATCAAGGCCCTGCAGTTGGATTGGCGTGGTGTAGTCGCTCAGGATGGCACGATTCAGACCATACACAAAGAGCACCGCTCGTGTTTTGTCCTCACTGACGTACATCAGCGAGGCATAGCTGTTCTCCAGGGGGGACACGAGGCGGTACAGGTCACCCTGCTGCACCACGGGGCGGATGCGTTTGTAGTCCTCCACTGCCTGCTTGGCGAAGACGAGTTCCTCGGGAGTCATCCCCTTGGGATGCAGTTCAAAGCCAAGGCGTCCGGACATCGCGACGTCGAAGCGGAACTTAAGGGGCGTGCTCCGATGTGTCTGGTGATTGGGTACCGCGGTAACGTGGGCCGCCATGGCGCAGGCGGGATAAAAGTGCCCGGCCCCCCATTGCATGAAGATGCGCTGCCGGGCATCGGTGTTGTCGGAGGTCCAAAATTCGTCCGCATAGCGCAGGAAGCCATAATCCATGCGCCCCCCTCCGGAGGCGCAGCCCTGGATGGCCATGCCCGGGTATTTGGCCTGGAGTTGCGCGAGCAGTTCGTACAGCCCGGCGGTGTAGTCGAACCAAAGATTGGGTTGGCGATCCGCAGTCAGGTAGGCGGAGCCGAGATTCATGAAGTCCGCATTGGCGTCCCACTTGATATAAGCCAGCCCGGGCGTGGCGGTGACCATGGAATCCAGTTGCCGGAACAAATTGTCCCTCACGGCGGGATTGGTGAGATCCAACACCACCTGGGTGTTGCCGCGACCCTGTCGGAGGGTGCGCGTCTTTTCGCGAAGCACCCAGTCAGGATGCTGTTCGACCAGTTCGCTGGTGGTGTTGGCCATTTCAGGCTCCACCCAGATGCCGAATTTCAAGCCCCGCTTGCCTGCCTCGCCTGCAAGCCAGCCCAGGCCACGCGGCAATTTGGCGTCATTGACCACCCAGTCGCCCAAGCCACGCTTGTCGTCGTTCCTGGCATACTTGCCGCGCCCGAACCAGCCGTCATCGACCACGAACATTTCACCGCCAAGCTCCTTGGTGCCGTCCATCATGTCGGTGAGCGTCTGTTCGGTGAAATTGAAGTAGGCACCTTCCCAGCTATTGAGCAGCACCTCGCGCGGTGCATGACCATCCCTGAGCTGCACATCGCGGGCCCAGCGGTGAAAGTTGCGGGAGACCTGGCCTTTTCCCGTGCTCGAGTAGGTGAGCGCCATCTTGGGCGTGACGAGCGTTTTGCCGGGATCCAGTGTGTAGGGGCCGGTAGCGGTGTCGGGTCCGGCGTTGATGGCAAGGGTGTTTGCCTGATCGCGTTGGACGGAAATCTCCCAGGCGCCGCTCCAGGCGAGCGCTCCACCCAGCACCCTGCCGCTGGTTTCGGTGGCCGGGGCGCCGACGGAAAGCATGAAGCTGGCGTTATCCCCAAACGCCGAACGAACCCCTGAGCGCGAACCGAGCGTGATGGTCTGGCCCAGGCCAAGGGGCGTTTCAACAAGCTGGTTTTCGGAGGCCCATTGCCCCGTCATGGACAAGAGCGAAAATTCCCTGGCCAAGGACGGCAGGGTGAGTGCGAGCGAATTCATGCGCACCAGCTTGATGGGGCCCGCCTCCTGATGCTGGATTTCCACCCAGGTCTCCAGGACATCACTCGCCTCAACCACTCGGAAATGCT
This sequence comes from Opitutaceae bacterium, assembly GCA_023265535.1. GTDB lineage: Bacteria > Verrucomicrobiota > Verrucomicrobiia > Opitutales > Opitutaceae > MWDT01. The sequence continues at coordinate 1,726 of JAHFTI010000368.1, read as the reverse complement.
GCGTGAGAGTGAAGGCGTAGGCGGGGTCCTTCATCTTGATCGTGACGTGGCTGATGCCTGGCTGTACCTCCTGCACCGTGGGGGCACCCACGGCCTGAAGCTCAGTTGAGGCGACACCGTCAGCATGGATCACAGCCAAGCCGCCGTATTTGTTCACGGAGTTGGGTTTGTTCTCCCAGGTCTCATCACCGACCACGGAGTAGGCAACCGGCTTTCGGTTGCCAAGGGTGTTGCTTCCGAACCAGGGGCTCCACGCCAGGGTGTTGGCGTCAGCGGCTTGCTCGAGGCGCGAGCCATAGTGCAGCACCAACCAGGAATTCCCCGAGCGATGAAGGGCGAGCGTGGTGTTCCTGGTGTTGAGCAGCAGATCAGCGTCCGAAGCTGTAACGGAGGCGCGGCCCTCCGTGAGGAGCAGCTGAAGCGCGCAAAAGGCGCCAGCGATGAAAAGCAGTCGAGTGCTGCGGGCGGCACGGAGCGATGCCGCGAAGAGGGGGGGCGTTTTCGGAGACATGAGAGGGGTGCTGGCACATAAATCATTGGCCGAAGCGACCGCCACAAGAATGTGTCGGCACCGGAACTCTCAGCAGGAGGGTTTCCTCGAAGCGCTCGGCGAGGGCGTCACTTTGCTGTTTGAATTGGCCCGGCTTCACTCGTCCCAGGCGTTCCAAAGTGTGAACGTTTCACTGGATGGCTGGACGCAGGGCCAGGTGTTCGCGCGGCATCCTCTCCCAAAGACAAACAGCGTCCAGTCCTTGCAGACCTCCTCCGCTTCATGCATTGACTCCTTGCCTTGAGCGACGACAACAAAGAGCCAGCGAACGAAACACCAGCCGCCAGGCCGCACCGCAGGCGCGTGCGCTACATGGGCAAGAACCCGCGGCGCTTCGAGGACAAGTACAAGGAACTCAATCCGGAACGCTACGCGGCGGATGTCGCCAAGGTCATCGCCTCGGGCAAGACCCCCGCAGGCAGCCACCGGTCCATCATGGTCGCCGAGATCCTCGAGGTGCTGGCCCTGAAGCCCGGCGCCCTGGTCGTCGACTGCACCCTGGGCTTCGGCGGGCACACGCGTGAAATGCTCGGCAGGATAGCCCCGGGCGGTCGCGTTGTCGGACTGGATGTCGACCCGATTGAACTCCCCAAGGCCACGGCACGCCTGGGCGCCCTGGGCTTTGGCCCAGAGGTCTTCACACCGGTCCGCTCCAATTTCGCGGGCCTGCCCAAGGTGCTGGCCCAGCTGAACCTCGACGGGGCGGACGCCGTGCTCGCCGACCTGGGCGTCTCCTCCATGCAGATCGACGATCCGACGCGTGGCTTCACCTTCAAGGCAGACGGCCCGCTCGACCTGCGCCTGAACCCCTCACGGCCGCCTAGCGCCGCAGACTGGCTTGCACGGATTGCCCCGGAAAAGCTCCGCGACGCCCTGAGCGAAAACGCGGATGAGCCGCAGGCCGAACTGCTCTCGCGCGAACTCGTGAAATTCAGGGCCAAGACTCCCTTCACGCGCACCGGCCAACTGGCCGACGCAATCAGGGCCATTCTCCGCCAACACAACCCCAGGCAGGATCCGGAGGCCGGCGAGGATTGTATCCGTCGCGTCTTCCAAGCCCTGCGCATCGCCGTAAATGACGAATTCGGCGCACTCGATCTGTTCCTGCGCCAACTCCCCCTTTGCCTCAAGCCGGGCGCCCGCGTGGCCATCCTCACCTTCCACTCCGGCGAGGAT
>JAHFTI010000367.1 GCA_023265535.1 Opitutaceae bacterium | reverse complement strand
CGCGCGCAGAGCCGCCTGGTGAAGGAGAACTTCGGCCATCCGGAATCCATCAATGGCATCTATGCGCGTCGTGTCAGCCGCGAGTACGAGGACACCCTCGGCTGGCGTGACCCGCGCAGCAGCACGCTCGTGCGTTGGACTGTGCCACGCGAGGAGGCCGCCGTGGAGCAGCTGACCTCGCTCTGAATCCCTTTTTACACCCATGAAAACACAGGTTCGAAACATTGGATTGCTCATTGCCGCGACGGGCCTGCTGCCCGCGCTTTGCCTGGCGGGGAACGAAGCCCCCACGCCCAAGCCGGATCAACGCAGGGAAGTGCGCGTGATCATGCACGACGAGGGCGGCGACGCGCTTGCCCCCGCCACCTACCTGGGCGTGGTGGCCGCCCCTGTCAGCCCCGCCATGGCCGCCCAGCTGGGCCTGCCTCCGGGCATCGGCCTGCAGGTGGAAATCCTTCCCGAGGACAGCCCCGCCAAGTCCGTCCTCCAGAAGTTTGACGTGCTCCACAAGATCGACGACCAGCTGCTGACCGACATCCGCCAGCTTTCCGTGCTGGTGCGCATGCACAAGGAGGGGGACGAGGTTGCGCTCACCCTGTTCCGCTCGGGCAAGTCCCAGGTGGCCAAGGTGAAGCTGGGCAGCAAGAAACTGCCTCCCCTGGCCCACCTCGACAGGGGCGCAGGCCCGGCCGCCCTGCACCGCATGATGCCAATGGAGCGTCGCGACGTTGACGTCATGCTGCATGGCATGGGCGCGGACCCGCACGCCGAGGTGCGCATCATCAAGCGCGGAGAGGAGGGGCCCGAGCGCCGCAGCATCGTCCACCGCGAGAAGCGGGTCTATGTGATCGACGACGGCGCCAGCAGCCTGCAGCTCAGCGGCGACGAGGGCGCGCGCGTCGTGGTCATCAAGGACAAGGAGGGCAAGGAGCTCTACCGCGGACCCTTCAACACGCCCGAGGACCGCGCCAAGGTGCCCGAGCAGTTCCGCAAGCGCCTTGAGGTGCTCGAGAACCCGAAGCAGTTCATGCAGTGGCACACCGATGACAGCTTCGAGGGCCCGCCGCCCCCGCCCCCCGCCCCCAAGGCTCCGGGTGCCGCGGACTGAGGCTGTCCGCCCGAGATTTGGGGGGCGCAGGCCGGGTGTGAACCGGCCGCTCCTCCCCCCGTGGTGCGGTCCCCCCCCTGACGCCCAGGCTCAACGGCGGCAGATGGGGGAGGCCTCCTAGGTCAGGAAAAAAAAGGGCGGCCCTTCGCGGGGCCGCCCTTTGTCATTAAAAACTGGATACGCAGCTCATTTGATCGTGCGCAGCTGGACGCTGTCGAAGAGGCGGTTCTGCGAGAGCAGGTCCGTCGCGACGACGAGCTTCTGGCCCATGTCGACGCGGCCCGCCTTGCGCAGGTCGTGGATGGCCTGCTCGATGGTGGTGTCCGGATCGGAGTTGAGGGGCATCAGCCAGGACTCGACGCCGCGCAGCAGGCGCATCTGGCGGTAGGTCTGCTCGCTGGGCGTGAAGGCGAGGATGGGGGCCTGGCGCGGGCACAGGGCGGCGAGGCCCTGGGCGATGAAGCCGCGGCGCGTGAAGGTCATGATCGCGGAGCCGGGCAGCTCGTTGGCCATGACGACGGCGGCGCGCAGCACCTTCATCTTGTCGGAGCCGAGGATGACGGGCTTGACCGGGGCGTCGGCGGCCTGCTGGGCGCTCTCGATGCGGCGGGCGATCTTGTCGAGGATCGCGATGCACTCGAGGGGATAGCGGCCGATCGTCGTCTCACCGGAGAGCATCACGCAGTCGGCGAGCTCCATGACGGCGTTGGCGACGTCGGTGATCTCCGCGCGCGTGGGCATGGGCTGCGTGATCATCGACTCGAGCATGTGCGTGGCGATGATGACCGGGCGGCCGTGGGCGCGGCAGGTCTCGACGGCGCGGCGCTGGACGATGGGCAGGTCCTCGAAGGGGATCTCGATACCGAGGTCGCCGCGGGCCACCATGAGGGCGTCGCAGGCCTGGACGATGCTTTCGAGATTCGTGATGGCTTCCTGGTCCTCGATCTTGGCGATGATCTGGATGCGGGAGTCGTGCCAGCGCAGGAATTCGCGCAGCTGCTCGATGTCGTTCGCCTCGCGGACGAAGGACATGGCGATGAAGTCGATGCCTTCCTCGATGCCGACCAGGGAGTCCTTGCGGTCCTTGTCGGTGAAGGAGGGGAGGTTCACCTTCACGCCGGGCAGGTTGATGTGGCGGCGCGAGGTGAGCTGGCCCTTGATGAGGGCCTTGCAGCGGATGCGGTTCTCGTTCTTCTCGAGGACCTCGAAGCGGAGCAGGCCGCTGTCGACCAGGACGATGTCGCTGACATTGATGTCATTGATGATGTCCTTGTAATTGACTGAGACGCTGCGGATCTCCTCCTCGCCCTCGCCGTTCTGGGTGCTGGGGCGGATGGTGAAGTCGAAAATCTGGCCGGGCTGAAGGTCGATGGGGGCGGAGACATCGCCGGTGCGAATCTCGGGCCCCTTGATGTCCATCATGATGGCCACTTCGCGATTGATCTTTTTGCTCACGCCGCGGATGCGACGGATGATCATGCGGGTCCAGTCATGGGTGGCATGGGCCATGTTCAGTCGAACGACGTCGACCCCGGCGAGGATGATCTTCTCGAGCATTTCCTCGCTCTCGGTGGCGGGTCCGAGTGTGCTGATGATCTTGGTGCGGCGGGTGGTTGATGACATATTCGCTTTGAACAAAAGGTGAGTGCGGGTTCGGAATCCAGCACAGACTAAGCCGGGTGGGCCTGGCGAGGCCGTGTTTGTACGATAATTAGAAAGGCTATTTCTTCCGTTAGGGGGGCGAATATGAAAGGGGGGGCTCCCGCTCTTTTCCCGAAAAATCGGCCTGATCCTGCACCTTTCCGGCAATTTCATTCGAGCAGGGGCACTATTCACTAGCGTCATTGAGATCGAATTGCATGATTTGCCTCCCGAATGGATCCGACCCTGGCAACTCCGACGCCCACCCCCGGCGCCAGCCCCCTTTACGATGCCTGCTCTATGGCGCTTTCCGAGCAGGATGCCGTGGAGCTCCGTGCGCTCTTCGATGACTATCTGCGCATGTACCGCACGCGCGACGACCTGCTGACGGAGTGGTTCAGCGAGAATTTCACGGGTTTCACGGGGGGCGGCGACTTCCTGGTGAAGGACAGGGCGGAGTGGGTTGCGATCACGCGCCAGGACTTCGCCCAGGTGAAGGAGCATATTCGCATCGAACTCAAGGACCTTGCCCTTCAATCCCTGACACCGACGGTCGCGGTGACCACCGGCTTTTTTACGATCCACCTGCCGATTCCGGACCATATCCTTTCGAGGGAGACGGCGCGCCTGGTCCTGGTTTTCCGCAAGGAGGCGGCCGGTTGGAAGATCGTGCACAGTGGAATTTCCATTCCCTACCAGCTGGTGCGCAAGGGGGAGGTTTATCCCCTCGGCGAACTCACGGCCCGCAATCGCGTGCTTGAGGAGCTGGTGGCGCAACGCACCGCCGAGCTGTCCGCGGCGAATGAGCGACTCCGCCAGGCCAATGAGGAACTGGTCAGGGAGATCGCGGAGCGCAAGGTGGCCGTGGAAAACGCCCAACGCAGCGAGGAGCTCTACAAGTCGATCCTCACCGCCTCGCCTGATGACATCACGATTGCCGACGAGAAGGGACGCATCATCATGGTGTCGCCTGTGTGCTGGGACATGTTCCGTTGCACGGGGGACGAGCAGTTTGTGGGACGTTCGGTGTTGGATTTCATCGTTCCCGAGGATCGTGCACGGGCGATGGAAAACATGGCCCGCAGGCTTCGCGGCGGACTCTCCAGCATCGTCGAGTATCGGGGGCTTCGCCTGGATGGCACCACCTTCGATGTCGAGGTGAACAGTGAGTACATCCGTGACAAGAATGGCGCTCCAATCGGAATGGTGGTCATTGGTCGCGACATCACTGAGCGCAAGAAGGCCGAGGCGGAAAGGCAGCGTCTGGAGACGCAGAACCGCCAGCTGCAAAAAAATGAGAGCCTCACGCGCATGGCCGGTGCGATTGCCCACCATTTCAACAATGAGTTGCACGCGGTGATGCTGAGCCTGGAGTTTGCCCTCAATGAGTTGCCGGCGGATTCGGGGGCGCGTGAGAGTGTGACGCTGGCGCTGCAGTCGGCAGGCAAGGCGGCCGAGGTCAGCAGCCTGATGCTGAGCTACCTGGGGCAGGCAAAAAACCGGAGCGCACTCATGCACCTTTCCGAACTCTGCCAACGCAGCCTTGCGCAGCTGCAGGCCGAGACGCCCGAAGGCACGCAGTTCGTGACTTCCTTCGAGCAGCCGGGCCCCGTCCTTTTCGCGGATGCGAACCAGCTTCAGCTGGTGTTGAGCAAGCTGGTCACCAATGCGGTCGAAGCCATGCCGGAGCACACCCGCACCGTTTATGTTTCCTCGAGGGTCGTGCCGACTTCGGAGATCCCCTTGGCGCATCGCTTCCCTGTCGACTGGCAGGCCGCCGATCCGTTCTATGCCTGCCTGGAGGTGGTGGACTCAGGCTGCGGCATTCCTGCGGATTCGATGGAAAAGATCTTCGATCCCTTCTACAGCAGCAAGTTCACCGGTCGGGGCATGGGCCTGGCCGTGGTGCTGGGTGTGGCGCGTTCGCTCGATGGACTGGTGACCGTGGAGAGCGAGGTCGGGCGGGGAAGCCGTTTCCGCCTCTTCCTGCCCCTGTGCAGGGAGACGCGTTTGGCTGCGACCTAGGCAGGGCGCGAGTCGAGCCAGCCAGCGGGGGGCAGGGCTCAGAGTTCGATGAACTCTGTCGGACTGTCCTGGCTCGCGATGGCGAAGGCGCAGTTCAGCCTGGCCTTGATGGGCGCGAGGGCCTGGTCGATCGCGGCGGGCGAATTGCA